>JANRME010000201.1:0-26759 GCA_033761835.1 Saprospiraceae bacterium | reverse complement strand
GGATTGATGCGGCGCTGGTAGAACAGGCATTGTCCGCATTACAACAGCAACCAACCGTTTTACAAACCAACTATCAGGATTGGTCGGCAGACTTTTTGGCAGATTATATTGTAAATCGCCATCATGCGTATGTGCACAAAGCGATTCCTGAAATTACATCTTTTGCAGAAAAAGTGGCACGTGTACACGGCAAACGCCATCCCGAAACACTGGAAATATTTTATAACTGGCAGGCATTGGCATCAGAGCTTACTTTGCACTTACTAAAAGAAGAAAATATTTTATTTCCTTACATCAAGCAATTAGCAAATCATAATGGAAATATGCCTCCTCCATTCGGTACCGTACAAAATCCCATACGTATGATGGAAATGGAACACGAAGACGCAGGCGAGCTAATGCACACCATTCGTACCTTAAGCAGCGACTTTACGCCGCCAGAGGATGCTTGTACTACTTATCGGGTTTTATTTAGTTTTCTGGCAGAATTTGAAGCAGACTTACACGAACACATTCACCTGGAAAATAATATTTTATTCCCAAAAGCAATTGAATTGGAAGCAAATCAAATCATTAAGTAAGCAGTTAGACAGTTTTTCCTAAGAGGGATCCCTCGGAGTTATTCAAAATTGTATTTATTTGAAAATCAAATGATTATTTTATATTTATGCAAATTTATTTATGCTCTCTTAAGTACTTTTTAGTCAACAAAATCCTAAAATCCGTTAAGAACTGTTAAAAACTACCTGCAACTCGTAGTATCTACTATTTTTAAGGCTGCAAATCAAAATATTGCACTTATGCCTGATACCAAATCAAACCCAAGCGAAACGGACAAGCCTCCTATTTTCCAATCCTGGAATCAATTCTACGTCTTCGTTTTGATCCTTCATGCGGTCATTATCAGTTTATTTTACCTTTTAAAAATTACTTTTTCCTGATTTGCCTTCCAAGCAAATTGCCATTAACCTATAACAAATATTACTCATGAATACACTCGATTGGATAGTGATGCTCGGTACGCTTTTTGCTATTGTTGCTTATGGAATCTGGAAAACAAGGCACGTAAAGACTTCCAGAAGCTATTTGCGCGGCGACGATGATTTGAAGTGGTGGACGATTGGCATCTCGATTATGGCTACGCAGGCAAGCGCGATCACTGTCCTCTCTACGCCAGGACAAGCTTATGAAGATGGAATGCGCTTCGTACAGTTTTATTTTGGAATGCCTTTGGCGATGGTAATTTTATGTGTGGTTGTATTGCCAATTTATTATCGCCTTAAAGTTTATACCGCCTACGAATATCTTGAAAATCGCTTCGACCTGAAAACGCGTATCCTTACTGCGCTTCTTTTTCTTACCCAACGCGGCCTGGCTGCGGGACTCACAATTTATGCACCAGCCATTGTATTATCAAGCATTTTGGGCTGGTCGCTAGGTTTTACGGTCTTATTTATGGGCGTTTTCGTGATTTTATATACCGTTTCCGGTGGTACCAAAGCTGTAAGTGTTACGCAGCAATATCAGGTGCTGGTCATTTGGACGGGCTTGATTATCGCGGTGACCATCATTTTATACAAACTACCCGCCGATATTAGCTTTGGGGAAGTAGTGCACGTTGCTGGTAAAATGGGCAAATTGAATACCATGAATTTCCAATTCGATTGGAATGACCGTTATAATTTCTGGACAGGGATGTTTGCCAGTGTGTTTTTGTTTATGTCTTATTTCGGTACTGACCAATCGCAGGTGCAGCGCTATTTATCTGGCAAATCGGAGAAGGAAAGTCGGCTCGGATTGTTGTTTAACGGTATTTTTAAAGTGCCGATGCAGTTTGTCATTCTTTTCATCGGCATTCTCGTATTTGTATTTTTTCAATTCAATCAGCCACCTGTTCATTTTATTGATGCAAACGTTGAAAAATTAAAAAACACGCCAGCAGAGGCGCGTTATAAAGAATTGGAGCAACAATTCACAGGCGTTTTTAATGAAAAACAGGCTACTATCAGGCAATTTGTGAATGCAACTCGACAAAATGACAACGAGACAGCCGAACTTTCTCAGATAAAAATGTTGCAACTCAAGGAGCAAGATGTCCAAATTCGGCAAGAGGTGAAAGCCCTGATTGAACAACAAATCCCTAAAACCGCTACCCGCGATACCGATTACGTTTTCCTTACTTTTGTGATGCGCCACTTGCCTATAGGTATTGTTGGACTGCTATTTGCGGTGGTATTCTGTGCTGCTTGGTCGGCGAGCGCCTCCGAATTGAGTGCTTTGGCGACTACAACAGTGGTAGACATCTATCGCCGGAATTTTGTGAAAGACCAGACCGATCGGCACTATCTGCGGGCATCCAAATTTTTTATGGTGCTGTGGGGCGTGATTGCTTTGAGTTTTGCGATGGCAGCCCGTCAATTCGAGAATCTCATCCAGGCAGTGAACATTATTGGTTCGCTATTTTATGGCGTCATATTAGGTATTTTCTTTGTAGCATTTTTTATGAAAAAAATACAAGGCAACGCTGTGTTTATAGCGGGTTTAATTGCCGAAGCCATTATATTAGGTATCTACTTTTTTGGCGAAATCGCCTTTCTATGGCTTAATTTTATTGGCTGCGGACTTGTGATGCTGATCGCAGGGTTATTGCAATTATTTTTACCTCGAAAACCGGAACTATTACAAACTTGATTCACCGCCTTTTGGGCCATAGAAAAATACCCAGGTTGCAAAATCTTCGGTAAAATCCTCAAACCGATGGTCTACCTGCGCAGGCACGAACAGGAAATCACCTGCCGCGAATGTTGCGCGTTGTCCATCGCAGAAGAAAGTCCCTGTACCAGAGATAATTACATATATCTCATCTCGATCATGTGGTGTTTGCTTATCCTCTTTACTCGGGCGATATACTTCTACCGAGAGCGTACCATGGGAGAATAATTCTATAAATTCCTTGTTTGCGTAAGCGAGTGTTTGTAGGGCTTCGGCCAGGTTTATTTTAATCATAATTAATACGATTTTAATAAAATATTAAATTATATCCATTTTCTTTTTTATGATTTGCTTATCCGCTTGCGTTTTAGCTAAATCATAAGCTTTCTGGAAATTTATTTTTGCTTTATCATTATTAATATTGGTATACAATTCACCTAGTAAAGTGTAATAATAATGATTATTCGTCAATTGTAATTTTTCTGCTTCAATGATGGCTTCCGCTTTGCTGTTGGCTTTGGAGAGTGCGTAGGTGCGATTAAGCGCGGCAATAGGGGAGTATTCTATTTGTAATAATTTATTATACAATTGTAAAATATTTTCCCATTTTTCTTTCGTATCGGTTTTGATGGTATGCCAGTAAGCGATGCTCGCTTCTAAATGATATTTCGATAATTGATTGCCTTGTGATGCCTGATGTAAATAAAAAGCACCTTTTGTAATTAATTCCTGATCCCAAAGGCTTTCATCCTGATCTTGATATAATATTATTTCACCAGCATCATTTTTTCTTGCAGGAAAACGGGAGGCATGGAAACACATCAAAGCTAATAATGCTTTTGCTGCTGGCTGATTCGTTTGTTCATTTTCGATGAGTAAATAAGCCAGCCGCATTGCCTCCTGGCAAAGATCTTCTCGCAATATACTATCCTGACTCTCAGAATAATACCCTTCATTAAATAATAAATATAATGTTCGTAAAACGGTTTCTAATCGCTGGCTGATTTCATTTTCAGCAGGATATTCGATTTTTATATTTTCTGATTTTAATTTTTCTTTTGCTCTGAATAGCCTTTTATTAATCGTTTCTTTATTAGTTAAAAAAGCGTTTGCAATTTCATCGATTCCAAAACCGCATAAAATCCTCAAAGCCAAGCCGATCTGAGCTTCGGCAGGAATAATGGGATGGCAAATTGCAAATAACATTTGCAACTGACTATCTGTAATATTTTTATCAGATAAATCAATATCAAGTTCGTAAAGATCAGTGGAATTAAATTTTATTTCCGGAATAATTTTATTATGATAAACATGATGTCGATTGAAATAATTTTTCGCTTTATTCTTGGCAACGGTGTACAGCCAGGCGGTCGGATTGTCTGGAATTCCTTTATAACTCCAGGTTTCAACGGCTAATAAAAATGTATCGCTTGCAATATCTTCGGCAATTTCAATATGTTCGATACCGAAAACTTTACAAAGAACGGCCGTTATTTTACTAAATTCCGTTCTAAATAAATGCGGTATTAATACTGGTTGTTCCATTAATAAAGCCTTATTCTAAAAAACGTACGAAAGTATGGCACATTTTTGAGATGCGCCATACCTACTTATTGATCATTTCCTTTTGCAATTTTTCTTACTTCCACGCTATTGCCTTCGCCTTGCAAAACGGGGCAACCTTTTGCAAATTCAACCGCTTCTTCTACTGAACCAGCCTTCACGATAATAAATCCGCCGATGGTTTCTTTAATATCGCCGAAAGGGCCATTCGTCACTACATTCTTATGCCTTACCACGCTTGCATCTTCAAAAGACAAGCCAGTACCCGATACGAATTTGTTTTGCGCGGCAATCCCGCCGATCCAGTCCATGGTTTGTTTCATCCACATTTGCATTTGCTCTGGCGAAACTTGTGGTTTGGCATTTTCGTGCCGCATAATCAAGATGAATTCGTCCATTTTTTAAGTTTTAATTTTTATTAAAAATATCTGATTACAACTCCATGACAAATGAGTTGGATGAAATTGGACGGTGGTGAGAAATTTTTTTTAAAACAGATGATAAAAAATATAATAAGTCATTGCAATATTAAAACCGATATGGCTAATGACGGCACCCCATATTGAATCTGCTCTCGATTTGCAAATATTAAAAACTATACCAGTAATAAACATGAATATTACCCATATTATAGCAGGTGTTAATAAAAAATGCCATTCTTTATTTGAATATATAATTCCGAAATGCGCCAGATGTGTCAAGCCAAATGCCGCGCTGTCAATAATAGCTGCTTTTTGTTCGCCAAATTTTGATATGAAGCTACCGTGTACGATACCTCTATATAATAATTCTTCTCCGAATGGGCTAAATATTATGCCAATTAATGAAAATATAATAAAATAGATCAATTTTTCATCTTTTGGAATATGGGTTAAATCTATAGGGTAAGAATCACCAATATATACAAACCAGTTCGACAGGCTATTTTGATATAATATTTTTCCTAAAATAAAAACAATGGAAGACATTAAAATGCCAAAACAAAAAGAGTAAAATAACCAAATACCATTTCCGGGCTTGCGAATACCGATATATCTTCTGCCATTTCGATTTAGGAAAATTATTGGGGTTAAGATCATTAAAATAAAAATGATTGATAAATATTGATTATTTCCTGATTGAATTGCGTAAAGAACAGCGCTAAATCTAGAGGTTCCGAAGATTAAAATCAATATCATTCCGAAAACCCAATCGAAACTTATTATACGGTGCCAAAAATTTCTGATCATTCTAAAAATACTTTAATGGTTTTGTTGAGGCTTTCGACATCAACAAAACTACAAAAAGGAAAAAACGAATTTCAATAAAAATCTACATAATAGCCGACAACCCAATATATGCCAGGCATCCGGCGATAAAACCAAGGAAAGCAATCCAGGCGATATTGCGGAGATACCAAATAAAATCAATGCGTTCCAGCCCCATCGCGGCTACGCCTGCAGCCGAACCAATGATAAGAATACTACCACCCGTACCGGCTGAATAGGCTATAAAATGCCATAGGTAGTCGTCTAAGGGTTGTGTGTACATACCCATGGTGGCTGCCACTAACGGCACGTTGTCAATGACGGCAGAGAGCAAACCGATAAATATGATGACGATATCCTGATTGGGAATTGCAGCTTGCAAGTTTTCGGCTACTTGATGCAAAAAACCTACAGCCTTGCCATCGGCGTGCATCACCGCTACGGTTTCCAAAGCGGCAATCGTAAGTAATATGCCTGCAAAAAACAGAATACTGGACATTTCGATGCGCGATAATGCGTGTCGGGCGGAGTATTTTTGTTTGCGTTCTTCCGAAAAATCTTCTTCCGGGTGAATGTACTCAGACACCAACCACGTAATTCCTAACCCGAGAAGCATCCCGATATAAGGTGGCAAATGCGTGACGGATTTGAAAATAGGCACAAAAATAAGCGCTCCCACTCCTGTGAGAAGCATAATCTGACTGCTGAGCAAACCTTCTTTTTTGCGACCATTTCCAGTGGCGCCTTCTGGCAGTGCGAAATGCCCTTGAAATTCTTTTTTGAACATTAAAATAATTAAAGGAATACTTAAGCAAAGTACAGACGGAATAAACAGCCTTTTCATTACTTCTACGGTTGAAATCTTCTTTCCAATCCAAAGCATGGTAGTGGTCACATCTCCTATCACCGTCCAGGCTCCACCTGCATTGGCAGCTATCACAATGATACTGGCAAACCAAAGCCGATCATTGCGATCATCAATCAGTCGCCTTACCAGCGAAATCATTACAATCGTGGTGGTGAGATTGTCCAACACAGAAGAAAGAAAAAAGGCCAACACGGCAATGATAAGCAACACTTTGCGCTTGCTGGTCGTATTGATGCGATTGGTGATGACGGAAAATCCCTGGTGCAAATCTACCAACTCCACGATGGTCATTGCCCCGATCAGGAAAAGCAAGATTTCAGCGATTTTGGTCAAATGATGCCCTAACACGCCAAGCAAGTTGTCGGGATAGTTAGCAGCATCTGAAGCGTGTGTAATTAAATTATCGGTATGATCTATAATATCCAGATGCCCAACGGCAATGAGCGCCCAGCAAATAGAGCCCATAAGCAGGGCGGGTACGGTTTTGTCCAATTTGAGCGGATGCTCAAAAGCAATAATGAGATAGCCGATAACAAATACGGCAACGATAGCAGTAAGCATGATGGTCAAGGTGTTTTAGTTAGCGTTTTTATTCGTTTTGACAAGCGAAATGTAAGCAGCCTCTTTGGATTTTTTTATAAAAGTCTGAATTAAATTTTGGTAAAGCGCGTGTTGCCAAAATGATGCAATGTTAAGTATTTAACCGGGCGATGTAGCCGATTTTTTCTAAGCAATCAGCAAGGTGTGGGTTTAGTTGTTCTTTGAGATTTTCCAGGGTGGCATAATCTATTCTGTTATTTTGATAATAATCAAAGGGAACATTATCCGATATGTCCTGTCGATGCTTGCGAATAATGATTACCTGATCATAGGTTTTTTTGATAAAAGCATAGCTCATTTCAAAGATAACATTGGCGTTGGGATGCGCTTTTTCACGATCTTTAATTTGAGCGACATTGGTAATATCAGCAACGACGATGAGTGCAGTATCAATATCTCTTTTAAGTTGTTCAACTATTTGATTAGAACCGCCTTTGGGTCGTTCTTTGTCATTCGCCAATATTAATGGCGCACGAGGCATACGGATTTTGTTGATATTATCTATGACTTCGACCAGCGCTTCTCGGATTTCGGCATACGATTCATCATAATCGCTTTGCCAGCTGTAAAAAATTTTAGGCTCAAATCCGATCGGGATATTTAGTTTTTCAAAATAAATTTCATTTTCTGAGAGATCAATATTCACTATTTTATAAACACCACTGCCTTCTATATAAAATTCCGGTTTTTCTCCTTTTAAAAAGCCCCGATACCACTCGGTTTGCTCAATGCCGGTGGCACTATCAATAATAAAACCTCTGAAACCATTTTTGAGAATACTCTTTTTCAAAAGTTGAAAAGCCCTTTCCTGATTGGTCACTACATTCACATCAAAAATAGCGGAGGACACGCGCCAGCAGTTAATTGGGAGGAATTTCATGGTATGGGGAATTATTTCCCTAAAAATAAGCCGAATTCCATTATTATCCAAACGGAAAATAGGATTTACATCTTCACCAACCGGATCAAATTACCGCAGGTATCTTCAAAAATAACCTCCATACCCATTCGGTTTTGCCTGATTCTTGCCTGAAAGCCATGCTTTTTGCTTTTAATTTTTTAACCTCTTGTTAAATATCTGCTATCAAAAATTTGATAACTGGCAAATTAAAAATAAAATATGCCAACTTTTAAGTGTAAGATGCCACTTAACAAGTGTAAGTTGCCATCTAACAAGTATAAATTGCCACCTAACAGGTGTAAGATGCCATCTAACAAGTGTAAGTTGCCATCTTTCTCTTTGTAGATGGCATCTTACAGATAAAAATTGGCAACTTTTTCATTAAAACTGGCATCTGCAATAATAAAACTGGCAAATTCTATTAAGAAATTGCCTTTTGCAACATGGTAAATAGGTAATTCTATATGGAAACTGTCAAATTCAATTTAGGAATTGGCAATTATAACATGGTATGCCAGGATTATGGTGATAAAATCACCCCCTCACACCTTCTCTCCCAAAAATTCCAGAATCTCATCCACGTGCTGGCGATTATTGGCTAAGCGAGGTACTTTGTGCTGACCGCCGCCCTTGCCTTTGGAGTGCAGCCAATTGCGGAAAGTGCCATTTGGTACGGCGCGTAGGCGCAGGCGTTCGAGCGCGATGCTGCGGTAGCGCTTGGCTTCGTAGTCGGAGTTGACTTTTTGCAGATTTTTATCTAATAGATTGGTGAACGTTTCTATGCTCTGAGGCGCTTTGTCAAATTCTATGAGCCATTCGTGGCTACCTTTTCCGTTGCTTTTGAAATAAATCGGCGCAACGGTGTATTCGGTGGCGATGACGTCCAATTCACGGCAAGTTTCTGCCAAGGCTTTGTCGGTATTTTCCACCATTACTTCTTCGCCAAAAGCATTGACAAACTGTTTGATGCGCCCGGTCACGCGTATTTTGTAAGGACTCACAGAAGTGAACTGCACGGTATCGCCTGGTGCGTAGCGCCAAAGCCCAGAATTGGTACTGATGACAAGGGCATAGTTTTTGCCGGGCTGCACTTCCCAGAGTGGAATGGCTTTTGGCGATGCTTTCTCCCATTCCTCCATGGGTAAGAACTCATAATAAATGCCGTTTTCGAGCAGCAAGAGCATATCATCTTTAGAAAAATCATCCTGCACAGCGAAATAACCTTCGGAAGCGTTGTAAATCTCCTGGTAGCTCACTTGCGGCGACGGGAAAAAGGATTCAAACTGTTTCTTATAAGGTGTAAAGCTAACGCCCCCGTGAATATAGACTTGGAAATGCGGCCACACCTCCAGTATATTGCTTTTGCCGGTAATTTCGAGGATGCGACGGAACAATACGACCGTCCAGGTAGGTACACCGCCGATCATAACTACGTTGGTCTCATGTGCGCCTGCTTGGGCGAGGAGTTCCAACTTTTTTTCCCATTCTCCCATGAGCGCCGTCTTAAAATCAGGCATAAAAAATGGTCGCCCCACCAAAGGCATGTGCTGCATCATCACTGCGGAGACGTCGCCAATCATAGTGCGCGGGTAAGGCTCAAAACGTGACAGGCTGCCACCCATGAGCATACTTTTTAATTCAAATTGCCGAGCATCGGGCCGATTGTGGTAGAACAGTGTCATTGTATCCCAAGTGCCCTTGATATGGCATTCTTTGAGATTTTGGGTAGAAACGGGAATGAATTTACTTTTATCGCTTGTGGTACCGGAAGACTTGGAAAACCAGCGCACCTGACCGCCCCAAAGCACATCTTTTTCGCCGAACATCATGCGTTGGATATAGGGTTTGAGGCTATCGTAATCTTGCACAGGAATGCGCTCAGCGAAGGTTTCCGGCGTTCGAATCGTTTTATAGTCAAATTCCTTGCCCCATTCGGTATGGCGAGAGGTTTCGATCAACTGCTTCAGCAAATTCCGTTGCACCTGGTGCGGATGCTCCATAAAGTGCTGGATATTCTTATACCGTTGCCGATGATACCATTTAAAAACCTTGTTGATCAATCTGCGCATATAGAAGGGGATTGGTAGTCTAATTCTAAAATGAAAATTGCGTGCCTTTTGTTTTCCGAAACAAACGAGCAATAAAAATTGCTTTTTCCAAATTTAAGAAAAAATCGGACGATATTCAATTTTTAGATTATTAGATGTCAGAGTAGGGAAGTCAGACAAACCGTAACCGTACACACTCACTTCCGACCTCTCTATTCTGTTATCTGACTTCCCAAAAAGAACATCTTTTGTTGAAAAAATTAAAAACAATTTGTTGATAATTTTTGTCGTTTTGTTTATGTTTGTAACGAAGATAAAGGTATTTTGCGGGGATATTTTTGTTTTCCCTAAAACCGAAAAATTTAAAACACAAAAGCTAGAGGATTCAACTTTCTCAACCCCCTCAACCAATTAAACTTTGAACCTTTTGAACCAAGAATATAATATGGCAGACAATCTATTATCACAAGTAAGTTACACCGAAGAAAACATCAAATCGCTCGATTGGCGGGAGCACATTCGGATGCGTCCGGGGATGTATATTGGTAAGCTGGGCGACGGCGCGTCGGCGGATGATGGGATTTATGTGCTGATAAAGGAGGTGATTGATAACTCAATTGACGAGTACGTGATGGGGCACGGGCGACAGATTGACATCACGGTGGAGGATGGCACGGTGACGGTGCGCGACTACGGGCGCGGGATTCCGCTGGGCAAGGTGGTGGAATGCGTGAGCCAGATCAATACCGGTGGGAAGTATGACTCGAAGGCGTTTAAGAAATCGGTGGGCTTGAATGGCGTAGGTACGAAGGCGGTGAATGCCTTGTCAGAATACTTCAAAGTGCAGGCGGTGCGCGACGGGCAAACCAAAATTGCAGAATTTGGAGGCGGTGAAATCACGAATGATGCCAAAATCAAGAAATCTGATGAAGCGAACGGCACGATTGTGACCTTCCGACCGGATGTGTCGGTGTTCAAAAAATACAAGTTCCGGCAGGAATATCTGGAAAACCAGTTGTGGAATTATGCGTATTTGAATGCGGGGCTGAAGTTAAATTTCAATGGCACGATTATTCAGTCTAAGAACGGATTGCTGGATTTGCTGAGTCGGAAAACCCAAGCGGAGAGCCTGCGCTACCCGATTATTCATTTGAAAAATGGGGATATTGAAGTGGCGATTTCGCACGGCAACCATTATGGAGAGCAGTATTATTCTTTTGTGAATGGTCAGAATACGACGCAGGGCGGCACGCATTTGAATGCTTTTCGGGATGGCGTGGTGGAGACGATGCAGAAGTTTTTTGAGAAAAGTAAATTTGATCGGAAGGATATTCTGGCTTCGATTGTAGCCGCGGTGAGCATCCGCGTGGAGGAGCCGCTGTTTGAATCGCAGACAAAAACGAAATTGGGTTCGACCGATATGGGACCTGAAGGACCGACGATACGCACCTACGTCGTGAATTTTTTGAAAGAAAAACTCGACAATTTCCTACATAAAAATGAGGATGTTGCCAAAGCGATTGAGTCCCGGATCAAACAATCGGAGCGGGAACGCAAGGAAATTGCGGGTATTCGGCAATTGGCGAATCAACGCGCGAAGAAAGCCAATTTGCATAATAAAAAGCTGCGCGATTGTCGCATTCACTTCAACGACAATGCCAAAAAAGTAGAAGAAGATTTGCGTAAAGCAACCACGATTTTTATAACTGAGGGCGACTCGGCGAGTGGTTCGATCACAAAAGCCAGGGATGTGCAGACGCAGGCGGTGTTTAGCTTGCGCGGTAAACCCTTGAATTGCTTTGGTTTGACCAAAAAAGTGGTGTACGAAAATGAAGAATTCAATCTCTTACAACACGCGCTGAATATTGAAGATGGCTTGGATGAATTGCGTTATAACCGTGTGGTGATTGCCACCGATGCCGATGTGGACGGGATGCATATTCGTTTATTGCTCTTGACGTTCTTTTTGCAATTTTTCCCCGATTTGGTGCGCAATGGACATTTGTATATCCTTGATACGCCGTTATTTAGAGTACGAGACAAGCAAAAAACGTTTTATTGCTACAGCGAAAAAGAAAAACAGGATGCGATTAAAAAATTGAAAGGCAAGCCTGAAATCACGCGTTTCAAGGGTTTGGGCGAAATTTCTCCTAATGAATTTGGCGGTTTTATTGGCGAAAATATTCGGCTCGACCCAGTCGTTGTGAATGAAAATGCGGATTTGGATAAAATTTTGGCTTATTATATGGGCAAGAATACACCTGATCGTCAGGACTTTATTATTGATAATCTGCGGTTTGAGTTGGATAAAGCAGAAGTTGAGGAAAAACCCGGGGTTAATAATCAAGAGTCGGAAATTGAAAAAGAGCAGGTTGTAGAAATTATATAAAGAAATTAAAAACTTTACAAAGTATTTGGATTTCAAATGTCTGTATTTCTATTTTAAAGCAAAGCTATGGAAACTATTACTGCTGTGCGGCTCATGGACGCTTTTCCCGATTTTACTGCCACCGGTTTTGATGTAAATTATTATAATAGTCGCTTTGTAAAAGCCAATTATTTGATCCACGCCTGGTCGAAAGAAATTTCTTTTCCTGAACATTGGGGTGCGCTCTCCATCAAAATGGCATTTGGCGGCAAAGAATTTTACGAAGACGGATATTGCGTTTATGCAGTGGATGATGCTAATTATTTGGTTTTCAACGAAGGGAAATTATATTCTAGTTACATCCAATCAGATGAAGCAGTGGAATCATTGACCATTAGCTTTTCTCCAGAATTTGAATCAGAAGCAACGCGCATCTGGCAAGCCAGGCACAAAGATCTGTTAGATGAACCCTTCTTTTTTCGAGCAAATAAATTTTATTTTGCAGAACAATTGTATGCCCACAACCAATGCGTAACACCTATTGCCATAAAAATCAAATCCTTGTCCAGAAATATTTGGAGAAATCAATTGCAAATCAGTGAATTATACTGTCAGCTTTACGAAGCGATGCTTGATACGCAGCAAGATATTGTCATTCGTATCCAAAACTTGCAAGCAGAGAAAAAATCCACACGAACCGAATTGTATCGTCGCCTCAATAATGCTCGCGATTTTATATATTCTTGTTATGCAAAGCCCCTTACATTGGATGAGATTGCCCAAGTTGCTTGCTTATCGCCTATTTATTTTCTAAGAGAATTCAAAAAAATGTTTGGCGTTCCTCCTTATAAATATCTGCAACAACGCCGCATTCAAGAAGCTAAACGACTATTAGAAACTTCTTCCCTCAGTATTTCCAATATTTGCGCACTGGTTGGCTATGATGATCTAAGCTCCTTTGGAAAATTATTTAAAAAATATTATCTCCAATCGCCAGAACAATTCAGATTAACAAAAAAGTCAATTTTCACTTAATGCTTCTGACAATACTTGCCTTAATTTGAGTATTAATATTAAATTGATACGAAACCACCGTTTTGCTATGAAAGCTATTTATTTTGCATTGGTGCTTATGGCAACGAGCATTGCGCTATCTGCACAAAACACCACTCCGCCGCAGCTTCAAAAAGCAGATTCGCTTTACACTGCTGGTAATATGGAAGCTGCTTACAAACTTTATTCAAGCTATTTGAAAGACAACCAAGCGCTGCCCATTACGTATGCCCGAATGGGTTTTGCGTGCTACCGAATCGGTCAATTTGATGAAGCGATTCAGTATTTGCAACAAGGATTAGATAAAAATCCGGCTGCTACTTCCTTACCTACTTTTCAAGCCCGCATGGCGATGGCTTACGGCAGTAAGAAAGATAATGCCAAAGCTTTGGAATGGTTAGAAAAAGCCCAACTATCAGGCTATTTTAATCTATTTGAAATGGACAACGAACCTGGCTTTGCCAATATCCGTGACGAACCAAAATTCCAAGAGATTTACAAGGCAGTCACTTTAAATGCCTACCCTTGTATGAGTGATTCTATGGCGCGTGCCTTCGATTTCTGGATTGGAGATTGGGAGGTATATGCAACAGGAACAAGCGTACGCGTTGGCTCGAACCTCATTGAGCGATTCGCGGGAGGCTGTGGTATTTTGGAAAACTGGACGCCTTACAACAGTCCTTTTAGCGGAAAAAGTATCAATTACTACGAATCTACTACCGGCGATTGGCGGCAGATATGGGTTGGCTCAGGCAGAACAGGTGCTACTTATTATGAAAAAGGCAAATATTATGACGGTGCATTGCGCTTTACTTACAAACGAACTAATCCGAACGGTCAAGAAGTGACTGGCAATTTTATTTTTTACAACCTTGGTCCTAACCGAGTACGCCAATACCTGGAACAATCTACCGATGGCGGCAAAACGCATACGGTGGTATATGATTTTACTTACCTCCGCAAAGGCAGTGGAGAGAAGCCAAATTAAAATTGGCAAGGTAATTTTTTAAAAGAACCGCAATTTTCAAGAAATAGAAGTAAAAAGAGTGGTTTAATTTTGTAAAAAACATCATAAGCTATGAAATGGATTGCCAAAATTAACCTCGTATTACTCATTCTCTTGAGTTTTTCTACCGCAATTGTCAAGTTAATGCAAATGCCCGCTGAAATGACTTTGTTTCGCAATGCTGGATTCAGTGATACCCTTACAATGGCGTTCGGTGTTGCACAGTTACTCGGCGCTATTTTATTAGTGCCCTTCAAAACCCGGAAAAGCGGCGCATTGATAATGATGCTCACTTTTGCCATTGCAACAGCAGTTGTATTTATTAATCAAATGATTCCATTTGGCGTATTTTCTATTTTATTTATTGCAATGGCAACTTGGGTATATCGTCAACCCGTGCAAATATTGAATGAAAAAGTATGAGTGATCATTTTTCATCCAGGCGGAATTTTTTAAAAGGCAGTATGCTGACGGCAACGGGTATGATGCTTACGCCCGCTTGGCTACTTTCTGCACCTTCTACAAATGCTTTGAAAATATTGATACTTGGAGGGACTAACTTTGTTGGTCCCAACATTGTAAAAGAATGCCTTCGCCGCAAGCATCAAGTGACCTTGCTGAATAGAGGCACCTCCAACCCTGGTTTATTTCCAAAATTAGAATTGATTAAATGTGACCGAAACCTTGGTTTTCAGGACATTGCAGCCTTACAAAATCGACAGTGGGATGTCGTAATCGATGTATGGCCCGAAGCGCCGTCATTAGTGCGTCAGGCAACCACATTTTTTAAAGACAAGGCACAACATTACATTTATATTTCTTCCATCGCTGTGTATAAAGATTATAAAACCATTGGTTTGAATGAAAACGCTCCAATTTATAATGGTTCAGAAACAAATCCAAATAATGGTTATAGCGTCAATAAATCGATTTGTGAGCGGATTGTAGCAGAAGTATTTCCAAACCAGCATAGTATTCTTCGTCCTCATGCCATAGTTGGGACACACAATCCTGACGATGCTTTTCACTTTTGGATTGTTCGTATGCACAGGGGGGGAGAACTGGTCGCTCCAGGTAGCGGCAATGATTATATGCAATTAGTTGACGTTCAGGATGTAGCACGGTGGACTATAGAATGTGCAGACAAACGACAGATGGGTATTTATAATTTAGTAGGTCCACAGGAACAAATCACTTTTAAAGAATTTCTAGAAACTTGTAAAAAGACAATTAATAGCAATGCTACTATCCATTGGGCCTCGGAAGCATTTTTGCGAAGTAATCAAGTTTACTCTTGGGATGATATGCCACTTTGGGCGCCTTTATCAGAAGACCCCGGTTTTACACAAATCAGTTCAGATAAATTAAAGAAATTAGGCTTTCATTATACAAATTTAGAAGATACTATTAAAATAGCTTTAAAATGGTTTACAGAACATTATCCAAATGATTATAAATTTGGTAAACGATATAATTCTGCCGGTATAGCTGCTGAGCGGGAAGCTGCCTTGATTGCTAAATGGAAAGAGTCGCAAGGAAAGAAATAATAGATTTTTAAAATTTGAATTATGCTTGAAATACGCCCCAATTGCGAAAACTGCGGCAAGTCCTTGACTTACAATGCAGAAGATGCGATGATTTGCTCTTTTGAATGCACTTTTTGCCAGAACTGCGTAGAGAATATTTTATATAATGTTTGTCCGAACTGCGGCGGCGGGTTCACCCCTCGTCCGGTGCGCCCCAAAGCTTATTTAGAAAAGTATCCACCATCTCAAACGAAAGTTTATAAGCCGGTTGATTTGGAAGCATTTCAAATACTTTTAGAACGTTTCCGTTTTATCAAACCTGGAGAAAGATGATAACTAACACATTAACAAATCATTAGGAAGCACAACCTTTTTCATTAGTGGAAATCTTTTACTTTTGTTATAAATCATCACCCGAACTCAAATGTTTAAAACTCCGATTAAAAAAGCCGCACTACTAGGCATCCTATTGGCGTTTGCTGCCTGCCAACGGAATGAAACGCAATCAAATTGGGCATTTCCGGCTACGCCTCGTCAGTCTATTCAGGAAAATATTTTTGGAAAAACGGTCGCTGATCCTTATCGGTGGTTAGAAAATTTGGAATCTGATCCTGTCCGGCAATGGGCAAAAGCGCAAGACGAAGTAACGAGGTCATTTTTGAATGGGCTGCCTTTCAAAGCCACTATTTCCAAGCGTTTACAGGAGCTTAGTAATTTTGCAAATCCCGATGCGCCGGTGCCTGCCGGGGACAAATTGTTTTATTTGGAATCTCGCCCCGGATTGGATAATCCGGTTTTGGTTATTGAAAATAAAGACGGGTCTGATAGCAAAATTTTAATAGACCCGAATCAAATCGGTGAAAAAGGCTCGATTTCCATTCGCAATTTCGCACCCAGCCCTGATGGGCGATATGTAGCTTATCTTTTAAATAAAAGTGGTTCGCGTTATAGTGATTGTTATATTCGAGTAATAGAAACCGGACAAGATTTACGGGATGTACTACCAGCAGCAGCCTTGAGTCGTTATCCCTGGGCAAAGGACGCTTCCACTTTATTATATCAAACTTTTGAAACCATTAATCGTGCGGATGAATCCTTTATACCAAAAGGTAGAATTTTAAAATGGCATAAACTCAGCACCCCAACTGAATCGGATCAGATTATTTATGGTCCAATAACAGAGCATCGTTTGTCAGGACAGATTAGTAATGACAGCGAAAATATTATTATTACCATTGGTTCGCAAAATCATGATATTTATTTAAAATCTATTAAAGATGGTCAAACACCGCCCCAATTATTACTCGCAGGCTTGAAGCAAAATACTTTTTTTAATTACTTAGGTAATGATGGCGACACTTATTATTTTCATACGAATCAAAATACTGTTAATGGCAAAATTATTAAAGTTAATATAAATAATAATAGCAAAGTCGATATTACAGCATTAATTCCTGATAATGAATCTGTTATACGCCATGTCTTTTTGACTAAGGACTTTTTTGTAATAGAATATTTTAAGGATTGCCTTTCTTCGGTCGCTATTTTTGATAAAAACGGCAATCCTAAACATCAATTGGATACGCCCATTGGCTTGATTTGGAACAATTACACGCCCTCCTGGCAGGAAGGTTTTACGACCAACCGCCAGAGTAATAGCTTGTTTTTCAAAAACTTAGGTTTGACTTCTGGCGGCTCTATTTATCAAATCGACGCAGAATCCGGCAAAATGAATATTTTGAAAAGATCGGGTACGCCTTTTCAAATAGATAAATACGAAACGAAAGTTATTTATTATACCAACGCATCCGGGCAAAAAGTACCGATGTTTCTCACGCATAAAAAAGGATTGAAACCCAATGGCAAAAGCCCTACACTGCTGTATGTGTACGGTGCTTACGGCTTTACAGCGATTCCTTTTATCAATGAAAAATACGCAGCTTTTCTGGAGATGGGTGGCATTCATGCCATGCCGAATATTCGAGGTGGTGGCGGCTTGGGCGATGATTGGTATTTACAAGGGATTAAAGAAAACAAACCCAATGGCATTCAAGATGCAGTCGATGCCGCGCAGTGGTTGATAGATAATAATTATACATCATCTGAAAAATTAGTGATTGAAGGCAATAGCGCCGGCACAGTAGTAGCAGCGGGGGCAGTAATTAAAAACCCAGCATTATTTGGTGCTGCCATTCTCGAAGTGCCTTTGGGTGATATGCTCCGGCATACCCGATTTATTGGAGGCGCGGGTTGGATTGATGAATTTGGCAATCCAGCGATGCAACCGGAGTTTGAAGCATTATATACTTATTCACCGTATCATCATATTAAAAATAATCAAAAACATCCGCCGATTTTAATTGCTCCCGGAGCGCAGGATTTTATTGCTCCGCCTTTACACGGATATAAATTAGCAGCAGCTTTTCAGCACGCGTATCAAAATAGTAAAAATGCTTCCCCTGCGCTGCTGCGCGTCAACTGGGGCGGTGACCACGCGGGCGGCACGGCTCAATTACGCTCAGAAGAAAGGATCGATGAATTGGTTTTCCTGGCGCATTTTTTAAAAATGGATGTCAAAGCATTACAATAAAATGATAATAACATGATTCGAGTCATCATTACAATTTTATTTTCAGGATATTATTTATATCTATCCGCTCAAACTGTTGCGATTCAATACCTTGGCAATGAAGGCGTGTTTATTTACAATAATAAAGTTAAAATATTAATTGATCCGCTGTATAACGAAGATTTTGACCAGTATCAATTGCTTAGTGATGAGGAACAATTAAAAATCCGAAAAGCGCAAGACGTTTACAAAGATGTTGATTATCTGCTGATTACACATCATCACCGCGACCACTTTGATGAAGCTATGATATTAGAGCATTTAAAAAATAATACAAAATGTACATTCATTGCTTCTACACAGGCTGTTGAATTATTAAAAAAGCATAATAACTGGCAAGCAAATTTGTCCGACAGAATAATAGCACTTCAACCCGAAATGAATAAAGAAACCAAAACCCTTGATCTTCCTGGGCTAAAGCTCTCGGCAATGTGGATACGGCACGGTTATGAGCGAAACTTCGGAGTTATTAACTTGACTTATTTACTGGATTTAAATGGTAAAAAAGTTATTCACTTTGGAGATACGGAGCTTGTGGCTGAACATCTTCAAGCCTTTCGGCTCTGGGAAAAGAAAATTGATGTTGCCTTGATGCCATTTTGGTTTATTAATAATGAAAATAATATCAAGATCGTACAGCAAGTGATCGCACCGAAACAAGCAGTAGGTATTCATATTACCAAAGATTATGATAAATGGGTGAAGAAAGTAGCAGAACTAATGCCTAAAGCAATCATTTTTAAATCCTATTCTGATAAAATTACATTTTAATATAGTAAAAAAACTTTATGCCATATCCATTACTCAATCGCAGGTCTTTTTTTAATTATACTCAATACGGAACAATCCTTATGGCGTAATAATTTATTACAAGCTTTATCTAATTTTATAAATGAACAAAAAATCAATAATGCTACGGCAGTAGGGCATTCCTGGGGAACGATGATTGCTATTCAATTAGCAGCGCGGCGACCCGATGTGATACATCGTGTAATAACGGTGGATGGCAGTATCGAAAGTGACTCTTGGGCACCTAAAACCAAGCAAGAAAGGCTGACCCAAGCCAATAATATAATCACAAATTGGGAAGAAAAGCTGAAAGATGCAGAGCAATGGCGACAGTTTAATATGGTAGGCTTACCGCAACAAGATTCTATTGATAGAAGGTACGCTGAGGGTGCATTATTGCTTCATGGGAGTTTTATGGCGACTTCTCGCAATGCATTATTACAATATTGGCGGGAAAACGTATTAATTGATTTAACATCAGACTTAAAGAAAGTAAAAGTACCCATTCTTGATATTCAATGTTTTACAGGGCAAGCGCAAGACCAACAAAAAGAAACCTATCTAAAAACCTTGCAGGATATAGGTAATCCCGGCAATGTAAAAATGATATTTTTCTATGATACGAGGCATTTTGTAATGTTTCATCGACCCTTAAAGTTGGAAAATAGGATAAATGATTTTATAAAAGGCAAACCCGTACAGGATTTCATACCTTCGGAAGGTAGATAATTGCGTTAATTCCTGCCTTTTTGTCTTCTTTCGATTTATTATTTTCCTTTCTTTCCTAAATTTTGGCAATTTGTGGCCAATGGCATAAAAATTGACCAGTACAAGACAGTGTTGGTAAATTAAATTTACTGACAACTTGACATTCTTGCAAAGGTTGAATAAATTTCACCTGTTGTAAAGTGTTAGCGACTGTAAACCTCTGGAAAACAAGCGTATGTTCGAAGAATATTATATGCATTCACGATTTGAAGACGATGGAGACTTCCTGCCTTTGATTTCGATTGACGAAGATGACGAGACGCAGAGTGATGAAGTTTTTCCTGAAACGATGCCTGTATTGGCGCTTAAAAATACAGTGTTGTTCCCCGGTATTGTGATTCCGATTACGGTGGGGCGCGATAAATCAATCAAAGCGATCAACCGCGCTTATAATCATGGTCGACTGATTGCCGTTTTGTCACAACGCGATAGCAATGTGGAAGAGCCGAACTTGGAGGATTTATACAAGATCGGTACGGTGGCGCGCATCCTGAAAATACTGAAAATGCCCGATGGCACCACAACTGCCATTATTCAAGGACGGCGGCGGTTTGCGTTGTCGAAATTGATTCGGGAACGTCCTTATATGGAGGGACGTATTGAAATTTTGAGTTATAAATACCCCGAGGATAAGCTTGAATTTGAAGCGATTACCTCATCTATTCTTGATTTAGCCCGCGATATCATTGAGCTTTCACCGAATATCCCGCAGGAAGCGATGGTCATGCTGCGCAATATCAACAATAGTAGCTTTTTATTAAATTTTATTTCTTCCAATCTGGGTTCAAAAATAAATATCAAGCAACAGATACTGGAAATCAATGATTTGCGTGAGAAAGCAAATTTTATTTTGCAGCAAATGCACAGCGAATTACAGTTGCTTGAATTGAAAGATCAGATTGAAAACAAGGTTCGTGGCGATTTAGAAAAGCAGCAACGCGACTATTTCCTCAATCAACAATTAAAGACGATTCAGGAAGAGTTGGGGCAAGACCCTCAGGAAGAGGAAATCAAAACGATGGAAGCCCGCGCCAAAAAGAAAAAGTGGACGAAAGAAGTGAGTGCTGTTTTTGAAAAGGAACTCGCCAAATTGCGCCGGATGAACCCTCAGGTGGCGGAGTATGGTATTCAGGTGAACTACTTGGAGCTATTGCTGGAACTGCCCTGGGAAGAAGTGACTAAAGATAATTTCGACCTCAAACGCGTGAAAACGGTATTGGATCAAGATCATTTCGGATTGGAAAAAGTCAAAGAACGCATTCTGGAACATCTCGCAGTATTGAAGTTGAAAGGTGATATGAAAGCGCCAATTCTGTGTTTGGTAGGCCCTCCTGGTGTTGGTAAAACTTCTCTTGGAAAGTCCGTGGCCAAAGCTTTGAAGCGCAAATTTGTCAGAATGTCACTCGGTGGCTTACACGATGAGTCGGAGATTCGCGGTCACCGCAAAACCTATATTGGCGCGATGCCTGGGCGTATCATTCAATCTTTGCGCAAAGCAGGCGCGTCGAATCCGGTATTTATTTTGGATGAAATTGACAAAGTTGGCAAGGATTTTCGGGGCGATCCTTCTTCAGCGTTGCTGGAAGTGCTTGATCCTGAGCAAAATTCGACTTTCCACGATAATTATCTCGAAGTTGAATACGATCTTTCCAAGGTATTGTTTATCGCTACGGCTAATTCTTTGAGTACCATTCAACCCGCATTGCTGGATCGCATGGAGATCATTGACATTAGTGGCTATTCTTTGGAAGAAAAAGTGGAGATTGCCAAAAGGCATTTGATTCCAAAGGAATTGGAGTCGCATGGTTTGAAATCCAAGCACATCAAACTAAAGCCGGAAGTTATTAGCAAAATTATTCAAGAATACACGCGTGAATCAGGCGTGCGCTCGCTCAACCGCGAAATTGCAGGCGTGATGCGCTACGTTGCCAAAAGCGTGGCGATGGAAGAGGAATATAATGTAACCATCAAGCCAGAAGAATTGTCTGGTATTCTTGGACCAACACGCTATAGCCGCGATATGTACAAGGAGGAACCAACGCCGGGCGTAGCGGTAGGTTTGGCTTGGACGGAAGTCGGTGGTGAAATCCTTTTTGTAGAATGTAGTCTCAGTAAAGGCAAAGGCGGCTTGACCCTGACCGGGAATTTGGGTGAGGTGATGAAAGAATCTGCCAGCACGGCACTTAGCCTTATCAAAGCTAGAAGCGAAGATTTGAATATTTCATCGGAGTGTTTTGAAAATTATAATATCCACCTGCACGTGCCAGAAGGCGCGATTCCAAAGGACGGACCCTCGGCAGGTATTACCATGCTTACGGCATTGACTTCGGCGCTGACCAAGCGGCCAGTGAAGCCTTTCCTGGCAATGACGGGTGAGATTACGCTTCGCGGAAAAGTATTGCCCGTTGGCGGTATCAAAGAAAAAATCCTTGCCGCTAAGCGCGCCGGTATGAAGGAAATCGTGCTCTGCAAAGATAACCAAAAACACGTCGCTGAAATCAAAGCAGATTATATCAAAGGCTTGCAATTTCATTATGTGAGCCGTATGGAAGATGTGCTGGAAGCGGCGTTGAATTGAGGGGAATAGCTTACGTCCTTGCAGCTAATTTTTATCTTTGGTTAAAAAGATTATTTATGACTGCTGCGCTCGGTAAAGTGGTCGAAGATAATTTTATTGAAATATTGACCTTACCGTTCGATATGACAGATGAAGAATTTTTTCAGTTTTGTCAATTGAATCGGGATTTGCAAATCGAAAGAGAGGTAAAGCCAAAATGGTAGAATATATCGAAAATGGCTGTCTGCTGGGTTGGCTCATTGATCGGAAAAATGAGCAAGTTTTTATTTATAGAACCGATGGTAGCATTACTGTGGTGAAATCCTTTGATGAAGCGCTTTCGGGCGAGAATGAGCTGCCGGATTTTACATTATTATTAAGCAAATTTAAATAAAATATAAATATTAGGCAAGAATTTGATACACCAATAAACTACTCAAATACGCCAGTCCACTCATGAAAGCAAATTGAATAATCGGCCATTTCCAGCTATTGGTTTCGCGTTTGACTACCGCCAGGGTGCTCATACATTGCATCGCAAATACATAGAACACTAATAAAGACAGGGCTGTCGCCAACGTATAAACAGGTTTACCCGTGACAGGATTGCGTTCCTTTGCCATGCGCTCACGGATGGAAGACTCATCATTCACACTGCCAATGCTATAAATCGTCGCCATTGTACCGACAAAAACTTCGCGCGCTGCGAACGAGGTGATAAGCGCAATTCCTATTTTCCAATCGAATCCGAGCGGTTTAATGGCGGGCTCGATCGCTTTGCCGAGGATGCCAGCGTAAGAAGCCTCCATTTTTTGAGCAGCTATCAGATCTTGCGTTGCGGCATAATCGAGTTCCTGTTCTAAAGCGACAGCTTTTGCGGCGGTTTCAGCCTTTACCATCTGACCAGGAGGCGCGAAGCTCGACAGCGCCCAAAGTATAATAGAAATAACGATAATAATTTTTCCGGCTTCGGTGACGAAGGATTTTACTTTTTCCCAAACGGTCAGTCCCACATTGCGTAGCATCGGCGCGCGATATTCTGGCAATTCCAGCATCAAAAAACTATGCTCTCTACTTTTTAGGATATATTTAAAAACCAATGCTGATAACAATGCAACTACAATTCCCAACAAGTACAATCCCATCATCGCCAATCCTTGGCCCCAACCACCCATTGCTTCTGACGGTACTACAAAAGCAATCAATACAATGTACACAGGGATTCTTGCTGAACAACTAATCAAGGGTGTAACCATGATGGTGATAAGTCTTTCTTTCCAATTGCCGATCGTACGGGTGCTCATGATCGCTGGAATCGCGCAAGCCCCACCCGAAATGAGTGCGACGACACTTCGCCCGTTCATGCCAAAAAACTGCATGATTCGGTCAAAAATAAACGCCGCCCGCGCCATGTAGCCGAGTTCTTCAAGGATGGAAATGATAAAAAACAGAATGGCAATTTGAGGAATAAAGACTAATACTCCACCAAGACCTGCCAAGATGCCATCCGCAATCAAACTGGAAAGCCAACCAGAGCCAAGTACATATTTCACCCAGCCGCCTGCTTCTATAAAAATGCTCTCGATCCAATCCATCGGGTAGGTAGCCCAAGCAAAAATCGCTTGAAAAACTAAGGTCATCAATGCAACAAAAATGAGCGGCCCGCCTATTCGATGTGTCAGTATCGCATCTAATTTTCCGGTGAAGGTAGATCGGGTAGGCTTTGTATTTTTGAATGCCTTGCGCACGATAGGAGTGAAAGTGTCGAAACGTATCATAGTTTCTTCTACCTGCTGTCGCAAACTAACAAACTCGCTTTTATCAAGGGTTTCCTGAATACTTATACGCTGAATTTCGTGTAAAAAAGGCAAGCGTTGGTAATGATGCGCGATTAAAACCGCCTGAAAATTCGTGTGAACAGGAATGATTTTAGCTATTTTATGGGCGATTTGTTCTTCTTCTTTAGAAAGCGGATAAAAAGATTTATTGGGCAATTGCTTATTTTTTGAGGTCAGCAAAATGGTTTGCATTTCGCGCTTAAGCGATTCCATGCCTTGCCCGGTGCGTCCGCTGACTTCAATAACAGGCACTTCTAATTGACTCGCCAAATAGTCGGCATCTATTTCCAAGCCTTCTTTTTCAGCTTGATCGGACATATTAAGCGCCAAAATCATTGGCAAACCCAGGTCTTTTATTTGGGTGAAAAGCAGTAAATGTTTTTCTAAACGATTGACATCCGCTACATAAATAACCGCGTCGGGATAATTTTCATCTTGAGGATTGATAAAAGCTTGCAACACAATGCGTTCGTCCTGCGAGGTTGGATAAAAACTGTAAGTGCCAGGAAAATCAATAAGTGTAGCTTCTTGTTTTTCTGTCAGATGCACTTTACCGAGCTTTTTTTCAACGGTGACACCCGGAAAATTGCCGATTTTTTGTCGAAGCCCGGTTAGTTTGTTAAAAACAGTAGATTTGCCAGAGTTAGGATTTCCAACTACTGCGAATATAAACTGCCCTTGTTTTTTGTTAAAAATTTGCACATTCACTTGAGAAGAATACATTCCGCTTCCTGCTTCCGCAAAGCCAAATAATTATTATCAACTTTAATCACCACACCGCCGCCAAAGGGCGCTTCGCGAACGATTTCGACCTGGCTACCAGGAAGTACCCCCATCGTTAAGAGTTTGCTGCCCAACTGATCGTCGGAAAACTGCGACACTATACCTGATTTGCCAGGCTTCAGCGCATTTTTATATGGATTGACTGTAAGAATTGCGACCACGATGCTTATTTTGATTAAGTCTAAATATTCACACAAATTTAACAGCAAAATACCTTGCTTGTTGCTTCTCGTCACTGATAAAAGTCACCAACTATCAAAATATACCCATTTTTAACAGATTTAATACCTAATTTTAGGTATATAGCTTTGCTTAGAATCCATGCAAATATATTTTGCGCGCTTCAAGCTTTATAGTATTTTCGATGATGGACATCAAAAAACAAGACGAATGCAAATTTTTTCTTTTGAAATACAATCACAATTAAATGCAAATCCGGCACAAGTGTGGCAGGATATTTTTAATATGAAAGCGGTGAATCGAGAGTTGTCGCCATTTGTACGCATGACTTATCCTGAAAATTTCGATTGGACAAAACAGATGGAAACCAAACAAGTATTATTCAGTAGTTGGATTTTATTATTTGGCTTTATTCCGGTGGATCAACATTTTTTGCGCTTTGAAGAAATCAAGCCTGGCGAGGGGTTTCATGAATATTCTTATTCCATCATGCATCATTTTTGGCGCCACAAGCGCACGTTGGAGGCAAAAGACGAAAAGACGATTTTGAAAGATGAAGTAGAATTTGCGCCACAAACTGCGCTTTTCGGGCCGGTATTACGGGAAATTTATAAAGTCATTTTTAGAAAGCGACATCAACATTTGCGAAGAAAATATATTTGATTCGGATTATCAGTGTTTTTCTCCGTGTAATGGTATAAATGCGGAATTTTAAACTATTTTTTAAAAGATGTTTATGAAATTATTGTATAAATATCTAAATTCGTAGAATAAAATATTGATAATCAAAAACAAAACAAAATGAGTACCAACAAAATTCTTATCGCTGCCCTTGCTGGGGGCGTGGTCTATTTTCTATTGGGCTTTTTATTTTATGGCTTATTGTTGATGGATTTTATGAAATCGAACGCTGGTGACATGGCGGCATTGATGAAAGAGCCTCCTACCTGGTGGGCTTTGATTCTTGGTAATCTTTCCTGGGGGCTTATGATTGCTGTCATTTTTGGACGCTGGGCTGGTATCAAAACATTTATGACCGGCTTGAAGGCAGGTGCAGTAATTGGTATATTGGCAGTTTTGGCTTTTGACCTCAGTATGTTTGGCACTATGAATGGCATGAACCTTACCGGAGTAGTCGTAGATGTATTTGTTGGTACGGTTATGACCGCAGTGACAGGTGGTGTAGTCGGCTGGATGCTGGGTAGAGGCGAAAAAGCTTGATAAAATATTGTATTCAATAAAAAGGGGGCTTCAAAGCCCCCAATCTCCATTCATTTATGCTAAATGTGCGCGGGTCATCCATGCCATTTTTTCATGTGCTTC
>JANRME010000200.1:0-14842 GCA_033761835.1 Saprospiraceae bacterium | reverse complement strand
TTATTGCGAATAAAAAAATAATCATTTTGTGCTGGTTTACTCAATCTTGCTTCATCGAAGCCAATCGGTGTGTCCACGACTATCATTTTAAATTTGTTTTTGTGAAATAGCGATATTCTTTTACCGCTTTTAGTGCACTTGTGTATTTTTTTGACGAACAAAAAATGAAAAGTCACTTTTTGTTCTTACAAAAGAAATAAATTTCGCAATTAATTGCCAGTATCACAATATTCCGCTCTAAAAAAATAGCTTATTCGCTCTATTTTATTTGATAAAATTTGCTGAAATGACTACAAACATTCTGCCATTAAAAGGGGCCATCCAACACTATCATTGGGGTGGCTATAATTATATTCCTCAATTATTAAATATTGATAATCAAAACCATCAGCCGTTCGCCGAGCTTTGGATGGGTGCACATCCTTCTGCGCCTTCTATTGTAAAAGAAAATGGAACGGAAACGCCGTTGGATGTGTGGATTGACCAAGCGCCGACCACTATCCTTGGAACGAGTGTGGCCTTGCAATTTCAAAATCGCTTGCCGTTTTTATTTAAAGTGTTGGACGTCTCCAAAATGTTATCCATACAGGCACATCCTACCAAACAACAAGCAGAGGAAGGTTTCCAGCGCGAAAACGAAATGGGGATTCCGTTTGATGCCCCGCATCGAAATTACAAAGACGACAACCACAAACCCGAAATTATGGTCGCCCTGACCGATTTTTGGTTGCTACACGGCTTCAAACCGATGGAAGAAGTACAAGCTACTATTCGCACTGTGCCTGAGTTTCACCCCTTGCAAGCCATCGCTGACACAAATAGTATTTACGAATTATATAAATATGTAATGGAAATGCCTCCGCCAGAGGTAGATGCTATGTTGAAGCCTTTGGAACAGCGCTTAAACACTGAAAATCCAGCTAAAAACTCGCCCGATTATTGGGCGAAGCGTGCTTTTGAAGACTTTCCAACACAAAATGGACATTATGATCGAGGCGTTTTTTCGATTTACTTTTTTCACTTGGTGTACTTGAAACCGGGTGAGGGTATTTTTCAGGGAGCAGGCATTCCGCACGCTTATTTGGAAGGCGTCAATGTGGAATTGATGTCCAATTCTGATAATGTTTTTAGAGGTGGCTTGACCAATAAGCACGTGGATGTGCCAGAATTGCTGAAAAGCTTGGTCTTCGAGCCGGTAAATCCTAATATTCTGAGTGGCACGATGCTTTCAACTACTGAATGGGTATATCTTACACCCGCGCCGGATTTTGAATTGCGAAAAATAGAAGTAAATCAACAATATTCGCATTATGAAAAAAACGATACCCCTTCAATTCTGATTGTTTTAAATGGTAGCGTGAGCGTGAATGGCGAACATCACTTTGAAAAAGGAGGTATTTTCTTCGTGCCAGCAGGTGTGAGTTTTACGATTCAAGCAGAAGAAGCTTCGACCCTATTTAAAGCAAGCGTACCTTAGAGGAAAGCGTCCTACGAATTTGATTCATAGGACGCTTTTTGTTAATTTCTTGGAGGGAAGTTGCCTGGAGGTCTTTGTCCTCCCCAAGGATTCATACCTGGTTGCTGACCTTGCATATCTCCACCCAAACCAAAATTGCGCAGATTGTAAGTAAATGTCAGCATAAAATATTGAGTCAACACCCTATTGATGTTGTCTTCTACATAAGTTTCGGTGACGGTACGGCTGATGCTATTGTTTTGCTTCAGCAAGTCAAATACGCTTAGGCGCAATTCCCCTGCATTGTTCTTCATGAACTTGTAAGCCAAACCGGCATTCCAGAGCAAGAAATCTTGATTGAAATCATCGCCCAAGCCCGTGTACAGCGAATGCGTCATATCGGTACTCACTACGAATTTTTTCCAAGGTAACCAGTTGAATCTCAATGTAGAAAGCTGATAGAAATAATTATTATTTAATTGTGGTTGCAATGTATTTTCAACAATATTATAATTGGCTGAGTATGAGATGGTAAAATCCAAGCTTTGGCTGATATTGCTACCAATTACCACGCCCGAATTGACATTATACGTTTGTGATTCGTTTTGCACATTATTAATCAAGCCTGGTGAACGCCCATACGTGAATCCCGCATTAAAATTCAAATTGCTCTTGAATAGTTTAATCGGTACACCATACGTAAAGAAGGAACGCACATTCCAGTTGCCACCGAGATTGACCGGCTGCGAAAGTTGCGCACCGCGGAACAACGTGATGCCATCCTGTAAAACGGTATCCTTCGAGGCAATCAAAGTAGAAGTGCCAATATAATTGTCGTTGTAAGTTCCGCTCAAAAACGCAAAGAATGTTTGTGCCCGTGTAGGGTTAGTCAAATTATAACGAATAAACACCGTATTTGAAAACTGCTGCTGCAAATCCGGATTACCTGTTGAAAGCTGCAGCGGATTGCTGTTATTAATTACATTTTGAAGCTGGCTGATTGAAGGCGTATTGGTCGAAGTACGATAGAATAAGCGCAAGCTCTGGTTGCGGTTGGGGCGATATTCAAACATCGCATTTGGCAATAGGTTGTTGAAGGATTTTTCAACATCCAAACTTAAAGGAAAAGACTGTGCGCTTGATAATTGTACATTCTGATAATTCGCGCCGAACGAGAAATTGAGTTTTTCATCGCGCCAGCGATAGCTCAAACCACCGCGTTGTGTAATGACCTCATTATCAAATTTATTGGACAGCGCTGTGTTCAGATCGGTATAGCCGTTCGTGATTTCATCAAAATCATTGGTTTCACGCTCCGAATCATTTTTATTGATCGAAGGGCGATACTCGAATTGCAAATTCGCTTTTTTGCCAATAGGCTCTGTATAATTTACATTTGTTGAAAGTGTATAACCGTCGGACAGCGTATTGGTGCGTTGGTTGGTGATTAGACTCGAATCCTGGCTGTCATAAAACTGACTTAAAGAATAGAGGCTACTGTTGCCGTCATTATCGTTGAAATCAGTATTAAAACCAATCGAAAACGTGCGTCCGGCCTTCGCAAAACGATGCCGATACAAGATATTGTTAGAAAAAGTATAACCCATCCGCTCAGAATCATTATCATTTTCAGTTTGATTCACCAACGTGCCGTTATCGTACATATTCTCCCCATTGACCAAGCTTGCCGAGCGATAATTTTGCAAATTAAGACGCGGCGTTATAATGATCGAGTTGGTCGAATCAATATTGTATTCAATCCGCGCATTAAAGCGGTGATTGTAATTGTGGCTTTCTGACTCACTGGTTTCGTCATAAAACTGACGTACATTCTCTTCCAAAAAGTAAATACGCGATAAGATATTGTTGTTGTCGTTATTGGAATTATTGAAAAAATAACTGCCAGTCACTTTCACTTTTTTGCCCCAATTGTCGCTGTAATTAAAGCCAATCGAATTGGTCGAGCTGATGCCACTTTGTTGACCAACCAGGAAATTGCCCGAATCGCCACCAAAGCCACCAAAACCGCCGCCGCCACCACCGCCACCAAAGTTGCCGCGACCGCCACCACCACCGCCGCCACGATTAGCCCCCGTGACGCCTAATAAATCCTGGGTAGAGAAGTTTTGTTGATTTACGTTATTAAAAAGTCCGATAATAGAAATGCGGCTATCGCCATTGAAAAGACTGATGCCTCCACCTGCGGTATAGCGCTCGTCAGTACCATAACCGGCGTAAATTTTACCAAATTGCGCATTTCTAAGTCCACCGCCCCGCGTTACGATGTTGATCGTTTTTTCGGTATTGCCATCGTTAAAACCTGAAAATTGGGACTGATCGCTCATGCGATCAAATACCTGAATCCGTTCTACCGCTTCCGCCGGGAGGTTGCGCAAGGCTAAAGTGGCATCATCTCCAAAAAATTCTCGCCCGTCCACAAGTACGCGACGCACATCTTCACCCTGGGCTTTGACCTGCCCATTTTCAACCGTCACACCCGGCATTTTGCGAACCAATTGCTCCGCATCGGCATCAGGATTGACTTTAAATGCATTTGCGTTATAATCCGTTGTATCACCTTTTTGTTGGGCACGGATTTGCGTAGCTTCTACGGTTACACCTTCCAATTGCAATGCAGCTTGTTCCATCGAAAGATTTCCCAGGTCCTGGTTGGCTCTTGCCATCACTACTGGCAATTCAAAATTTTGGTAGCCCACATACGTAGCCATTAATTTATAATTGCCAGGGCGCAGGCGCTCGAATTGGAATTTGCCGTCCACATCGGAAGTAAGCCCCATTTTTCGGGTCGTATCAGCCTGATTGACTAATACAATATTGACCCCAATAAGCGGTTCGTTATTGCCTTTGTCTAAGAATTTCCCCGTAAGCGAAAAGCCTTGGCCTTGTGCCGCAAAAGCAACGAGGAACAAAAGGAGGCAGCTGATTGCTGCTGATTTTAAGTTTTTTAACGTCGGTATCATCATCTTTTGGATTAAGTATTCCGATTATGCGTCGGCAATACTTTTGTTAGGAGTTCAAATATTTTGTTGACAAATATTCCTGAAATTTTTCACGGTATTGCTCAGCAACTACCGTTGCAAAGTCCCCAATTACAATTCGACTACGCTCCACTGATTCAATTTTTTCTAAATTGACGATGTAAGAGCGATGTACACGCATGAATTTATCATTTGGAAGCTTTTCTTCCAATGCTTTTAGACTCATAAGGCTCATAATAGGCTTGGATTGCCCGCTTAAATGAATCTTTACATAATCTTTTAACCCCTCGAAATACAATACCTCGGCTAAGTTAATCTTGATGAGTTTGTACTCCGATTTGACAAATAAATGGGAATCGTTTTTCCCAGATTCTTTCTGCGCTTCCACCATCTGAAACCACTCTTTGGCTTTGTTCGCGGCTTTCAGAAACTCCTCGTAATTAAAGGGTTTTAGCAAGTAATCCAATGCATCTACTTTAAAACCTTCCAGTGCGTATTCTTCAAATGCAGTTGTAAAAATGATCTTCGGCCCATTCTTGAGCGTTCTTGAGAACGCTACCCCTGTCAAATCTGGCATTTGAATATCCAAAAACAAGAGATCAACTTGCTGCTTTCCCAACTGTTCCATCGCCTCAAAAGCACTGCTGCACCTTGCTACCAACTCCAGAAAAGGCGTCCGCCCGATATAATTCTCCACCACATCCAAGGCCAATGGCTCATCATCTATAATCAGGCATTTTATCTTTTTCATGTTCTTTTGTGTTTAGGTGCTCATGCTCACTATATCACTCATCGTCATATAACTACACATTCAAATCAATCACCAAATCCACCCGAAAAATACCATCCTGTACCTCTTGCTGAAACTCATGCCGATTGGGATAGAGTAGGCGTAAACGCTTTTGAAGGTTTTCTACTCCAATGCCAGAGCCGCCTTTGTCGCGCTCGTCCTTGGGAAAATTGGTATTTTCCACCCAAAAAAACAGGCGCTTATTTTCTATCCGCATTTTTATGAAAATAAAAGACGCTTGGCTTGCGCTCACGCCATGTTTGAAAGCATTTTCTACCAATGGTATAAACAATAAAGGTGCGATCAGGGTATGATCGGCATCCTGTGGGAAATCATATTGCACAGCGACTTTGTCGGTAAGGCGCAGGCGCATCAGGTCAATATAATTTTTCAAAAACGCGATTTCGTTTGCCAATGCAACCTGTTCGGCAGTGGCATCGTGCAAAGTGTAGCGCATCAGCTTACTCAGTCGGTGGATCGAATCCTTGGCTTTTTCCGGGGCACTATCTACCAGCGAATAAATATTATTTAGCGAATTAAAAAAGAAATGCGGCTGAATCTGGTATTGCAAATGCGATAAAGTTGATTTCAATTGCTCGGTTTCCATTGATTTGCGCGCCGCTTCCGATTTCAACCAGCGCTCCGTAATGCTAATGGCCACGCTCACTGCCACCGTCAAAGCCATCGAAAAGGCTGCTCGAAAATGATAAAAACTGCGAAAACCACTGCTAATAGGACCCCTGCTGGGAGGCCTGGGTACTGCATTATTTCTTGGAATTAAATCCCGCACCCAATCTTCGCCCCACATAAATAAAGCAATCAAGGCCAGGTTCAGAAAAATAAATAGGACGACCTGGTTTTTAAACAGCACCTTTTCAATCAGCACAAAATAATTAAGATAAAATATCAATATAATGAAAACCAATGGCAATACTGTACGCAAATAAAGGTTCGCTTTTGGAAAATCCCCGCCAGAAAACAAAAGCGGAAAAGCGAAAAGGATGCCCCACACCAGCAGATGCAGGGCGATAATATTAATGGTTCTATTTTTTGGCAGTGGGTTCACTTTTCAGTTTAATGTGTCATAAACGGCTTGGTTGTTACGCCCGCCGCATCGGTAATCCGATAGAAATAGAATTTATTTTTCAAATCTTGCAATGCAATTTCCAATTTTGTAATACCCTGTTCCAAATTGCCGTTGAAAACGGTTTTTACTACATTGCCTTGCTGGTCAATAATTTCCACCAATACTTTGCCCGCTTTGACTACTTCAAACTCTAAGGTTTGCTTTTCACTCGCCGGATTCGGGAAGGTATTCACTTTTCTTTCTACTTGCTTTGTTTCGGCTGGCGTTTCCGCATCAGGACTCAAGAGCAAGAAAGACAGTTTTTTATGAAAATCGCCTCTTTCGTTCGTCCGCTCAGGTCTAGCTTTCTTTTGATAAGGTGCTTTCGCATCTTCTTTTTTAGGGCTATATTTTTCAAAAATCGTTTTGCGATCTTCCTGCCACTTTTTTTCCTCTGTTGCTATTTCTGAATATAAAGCCTCTATATCAGCGCTATATTTCTCCACCAAAGCCTTCATTTTATTCTGCGTTTCTTCATCGGGCATTGGGCGAGAGCGCTCCGTTTTTTTATCATCAAATCTTCCATGTGATCCTCTTCTATGCTCAAATGGGCGAATACCTGTTTCCATTTTCTTTGGGCGCGACTCATGCTTTGCCCGCAACTCGGCGATCAATTGCTGATCTTCTATTGCAATCTTTGATTCCAATTTGATGCGCTGTGTCTTTAAAATAGGCAAAACCTTCTCTTCGTGATATGTGCGCAATTCCTGTTGCAAAGCATTTAATTCTTCCAGGCGCTTTTCGTTTGCTGCTTTACGTTCGGCGTGGATTTTTTCTAATTGCTGTTTTTGCTCAACCGTCAAAATCGCATCCAACGCTGCTTTGTGTTCCGTCCTTAGTTTTTCAAGGGTCGCCTTTTTATCTTCCGAAGGCTGTTCTGCTTTGAGTGCCTGCATTTGTGCATGGAAATCAGCGTTAATTTTGTCAATTTGTTGTTGCTGTGCTTCAGTCAAGGTTATTTCTGGCGGAAGCCCCGGGCCTTTGTGCATCTTAGGCTGCGCCTGGGTGATCACTGTAAAAATGCTCAACACGGCAATTGTCAGAATAAATTTGAATTTAGTTTTCATCTCTTCCTCTGGTTTGGTTATTAAATTTGTTGGGAAAAAGCCAGATTCAAAAATAAACCTGGCCCCTTTTTAAAAAAATGCACACAAATATTAAAAGCTCAATCTATTTGCGGTTGCCACCTCCGCCACCTGGGCGTCGGCGCTGCATTTGCTCTTCCATAAATTTGGTATAGGCTTCGTATTTCGCATCATCCGCCAATACAGTTTTCACTTTTTCGTCTCTTGCGGTTGCCAGTTCTTTCATTTTATCCCAGTTGCCGCGATTCTCAGACTGTGCCTGATAAAATTCCTTGAAAATAGTCGTCAATTCCGTCTTTTGCGCGTCGCTCACTTCTATCGTTTTGGTCAGCGTAGTCATTATATTTTCGGTGCGTTGCTCAGGTGTGAGTGGTGTGCCGCCGCCCGGGCGTTGGGCATACAGACCTGCTGCTCCCAGCAGCATGATTGCAAATAAGATTATTTTTTTCATATCACATTTCGGTTTTAATGACGCTACAAAGATGCAAGCAGAAAAAACCAAAGTAAAGCGCGATGGACGTTTGGGTCAAATACCTCGAAGAACCCGACGATTTTGTCTATTGGAAATAAGTTGAATCCCATTATTCTTGCATCAGTCTATAGGAATGACCTTGCTATTTATCTACGAACCCAGCAAAAGAAGTGCTGCACTGCAACAAGAAATTTTGAGTCACCATTAAGTAATTAAAACATTATTAATCAGAAATTTATACAATTAATTTCGGTTCAATTTTAAAACCATCCTCGAAAAAATTAAAAAACTTCCTCCTTTTTATGCATTTCTAAACGCCCCTGCATCCTACTCTAAAAATCAGAAACCTATGAAAAAATTAATCTTCTTCTTAACAAGCGCATTCCTATTGTTTGCAGGGCAAGCGAGCGCTCAATTTACAGTGAACGGCATCATTACGGATGATTCCGGCCAGCCTTTGATCGGCGCTTCCGTAATAGTAAAAGGCACGACCAACGGCACTGTTACAGATGTGGACGGCTCTTTTACAATCACAATACCAGACTCAACGTACATTTTGGTGATTAGTTATACTGGTTTTAGCACGCAAGAAGTAAAGGTGAGCGCGTCCAAAATGACAAATATAATTATGACCTCAGAAGCTTCTATGCTGGAAGAAGTAGTTGTAACTGGGCTAGGAGTACAAAGAAGAAAGGCTATAACTGGTTCGGTTAGTGGAGTTAATATAACTAGAGGAAGGAAAAAGGATAAAGGCACTATAAGCATTCGAGGCTATTCCTCTCCTGCTCCTCCAACCAAACCTTATTCTGAAAATCAACCCCCATTTAATACAGAAGATTACGACCTCATCCAAGAAAATTGCTTTTTTGAAGCGACTCAAAATCCGCTTTCGACTTTCTCGATTGATGTGGACGCTGCTTCTTATAGCAATATCCGAAGATTTATTCAGCAACAAGGTCAGATCCCGCCCAAAGATGCCGTGCGCATTGAAGAAATGGTGAATTATTTTGATTATGAATATCCGCAGCCACAAAGTGAGCACCCTTTTGAAGTCATTACTGAAATCTCCGAATGCCCCTGGCAACCACAGCATCGACTGGTGCATATTGGCTTGCAAGGCAAAAAAATCGCTACTGAAAATCTTCCTGCGAGCAATCTGGTATTTCTGATCGATGTATCGGGCAGTATGCAAGATGCTAACAAACTCCCATTGGTGCAGGCTTCTATGAAGTTATTGACCGATCAACTCCGCGAGCAGGATCGCGTAGCAATTGTAGTCTATGCTGGCGCTGCTGGATTGGTGCTTCCGCCTACTTCCGGCAAGGATAAGCAAAAGATCAAGGAAGCCATTGATAATTTGGAGGCAGGCGGCTCTACTGCTGGCGGCGCAGGCATTATGTTGGCGTACAAAACAGCAAGAGAAAACTTCGTGGAAGGCGGCAATAACCGTGTGATTCTGGCGACCGATGGCGACTTCAATGTAGGCGCGAGCAGCGATGCAGATATGGTGCGCCTGATCGAAAAAGAGCGCGAAAGTGGTGTGTTCCTGACGGTGCTTGGCTACGGTATGGGCAATTACAAGGATAATAAAATGCAGCAATTGGCAGACAAAGGCAACGGCAATCACGCTTATATCGATAATATGAGCGAAGCCAAGAAGGTGCTGGTGAGCGAATTCGGTGGCACGATCTTCACGATTGCCAAGGATGTGAAAATCCAGATTGAGTTTAATCCTGAAAAAGTACAAGGCTACCGCTTGATTGGTTATGAAAATCGAATGCTAAATAAAGAGGATTTTAATGATGATAAAAAAGATGCCGGTGAACTCGGCGCAGGGCATACGGTGACGGCCTTGTACGAGATTATTCCTGTTGGGATAAAAAGCGAATTCCTCGCCAAAGTGGATGATTTGAAATATCAGAAAAACGAATCAAAGATTGTTAATAATTCTAAAGAATTGTGTACCATTAAGTTGCGCTACAAAAAACCAGATGGCAATAAAAGTCAACTCATCGAAGAAGCGGTGATTGATCAGAATGTGCAGCTTGATAAAACCAGCGACAATTTCCGGTGGTCGGCCGCCGTAGCGGAGTTCGGAATGCTATTGCGTGAAAGCGAATTCAAAGGCGAAGCGACGTATGCGGATTGCAAAAAACTCGCCGAAAGCGCCAAAGGTAAAGACGCGAACGGCTACCGCCGGGAATTGATTGATATGGTGGACACGGTTCAAAGTCTTGCGCAGCCGCACACAGCACAGAAAAAGTAGCCGTAAATAGTGATCTGGTGACTCAAAAGTCATCAGATCACTATTCACCTTGACCTTGTCGCAAATCCAGATTATACGTCAAGCCCAATTGAAAATTATGATTGCGCTCTTGCTGAATGCCGTCGGGTTTGACGATATATTGATTCAAATAGCCAGCTTGTAAATTTACATTAGGATTAAAACGATAGCCAAGCGTTAGTGACAAACGATTTTGATCCAAAATATTCCTGCCGATTCCTTCACCAAATCCCAGAAATGGCTCGGCGTAAACAGAAACAAAAAGGGAATTATCTTGCAAATCTTTCGCGCCAATGGGCATCGTGAGCATCAAACGGTAACGTACTCTTTGTCGAAAAACGTAGTCGTCTTGTGCTGGTCTTTCCAAAAAACGCTGCTCTAAGCGATAGCGGTGATTTACATACAAGCGCCCGGCACGTTGATTTAAAATCCATTGTTGCCAAATGCGATGCTCCGTAAATTCTTGACTAATAGGCTGTTCTCCATAAGGAAAACTCTTAATCCAACCATAGCCCGCCGTCAAACTGCTATTATTTTCAAAAAAATAATCCACGCCCAAGCGCATCAAAGATTGCTGCCAAGTCGAGATAAACTCGTGCCGCCGCCATTGATATTCAGTGTGGACGCCCCAGCGGTCGCTCAAGCGGTGATTGCCAAAGTACATCCACCAGCCGTTGGACTGAGTGACGATTTCTTTTTGTGCCGATGCGTTGAATCCAATTCCCAATAATAGGAAAAACATTAAAGTAGATCGTAATATCATTAATACTTGCAATTTGATGAATACTGGAATGATGGAGTGCTGGAATATTGGATTTGAATATTCCAACACTCCATTTTTCCATCAATCCGTCGTTTTATTCACCAAATGATGAATCTTACTCTGATTCCCCAAAATTTTTGTAAAGCCTTTTACATCCTCACCCGTCCACGCGCGATTCATTTCACCGTAAGAACCAAATGAGGAATTCATTAAATCAAATTCCGATTCAACTCCTTGTAATTCAAATCGATACGGATACAATTTTACAAGAACTTTCCCAGATACATTGCTTTGCGTGTCCTCTAAAAAAGTCTCGATATTGCGCATCACCGGATCAAGGAATTGCCCCTCGTGCAGAAGCATTCCGTACCAGTTGGCGAGTTGCTCTTTCCAATATTGTTGCCATTTGGTGAGCACGTGCTTTTCCAGCAAATGATGGGCTTTCAGCATGATCAATGGCGCTGCCGCTTCAAAACCAACCCGACCTTTGATGCCAATAATCGTATCGCCGACGTGAATATCGCGGCCAATTGCAAAGGGACTAGCCACTGCCTGTAAAGCTTGAATCGCCTCAACCGGATGGGCAAACGTTTGACCATTTACGCCGCTTAATTCGCCTTTTGCAAAATAAAGCTCAATTATTTCCGGCTCATTTTTAGACAGTTGCGTCGGATAAGCTGATTCCGGCAAAGCCTGATTTGAAGTCAAAGTTTCCACACCGCCGACCGAAGTACCCCAGATACCTTGATTGATGGAATATTTCGCTTTTTCCCAACTGGCTTCAAATCCATTTTTTGTCAAATATTCAATTTCCTCTTGGCGAGAGAGTTGTAAATCACGAATTGGCGTAATAATTTCCAAACCTTCTCCCAGAATTTGAAACACAATGTCGAATCGAACCTGGTCATTCCCCGCGCCGGTGCTACCGTGCGCTACGGCCGTTGCGCCAATTAATTTGGCATAATTCGCCGTTTCCAAAGCCTGAAACATTCGCTCCGCGCTCACCGATAAAGGATACGTATTATTCCGCAGCACATTGCCAAACACCAAATATCGAATACAGCGATTGTAAAAATCTTTCGTAGCATCTACCGATTTAAAAGACACAGCACCTAACTGGTACGCTCGTTGCTCCATTGCCTGCAATTGCTCAGGAGTAAAGCCGCCGGTATCGACCGTCAGGGCATGGACTTCCAAGCCCTTTTCTTTCGTCAAATATTTGATACAGAAGGAAGTATCCAACCCGCCACTGTAGGCGAGTACGACTTTGGACTGACTCATTTATTTTTGTTTCAACTTTTAAAATTCTGACTTCCGACCTTGTGCTTCCGACTTCGATTATGCTACCGACAAAATCAAATTCGACAAATCGTATTCCATTTGCTCCAATTCTTCTTGCGAAGGCGCGAGCATGGCCGTGCAAAGGCACATCCGACGTTGGTTGCGCTCAAGAATGTCATAATTTGGGCAACTTTTGCAACCATTCCAAAAAGCGTCATCCTGTGTCAACTCGCTGAATGTCACTGGTTCGTAGCCCAATTCCGAGTTAATTTTCATCACCGCGAGACTGGTAGTAATGCCAAATAATTTCGCTTTCGGGTACTTGGTGCGAGACAATTCGATAGATCGTTTTTTGATAGCTTTCGCTAAACCGAAGCGACGAAACTGGGGCGCGACAATGAGACCTGAATTGGCAACATATTCTGCATGACTCCAGGTTTCGATATAACAAAAACCGGCAAGTGTATCACCTTGAAGGGCAATTACCGCTTTGCCGCTGCGCATTTTTTCTTCGATATATTCCGGTTTGCGCTCTGCGATACCGGTACCACGCGCTTTGGCGGATTCTTTAATCAATTCGCAGATTTCAACTGCGTAACGTTGGTGCGACTCGTTTGCAACTTCTACTGAAAATTCCATTGTATTATTTGACAATTTTAAAAGGCGATTTTACCAAAAAGGCGGACTTTGTCCAGCAGATTTTCAGACGTTTAAAACAAGAATAAGTCACTCGAATTTGATAAAATCTAAAAGGGTGAAACCATAATTGTTTGCTACGGGAACAGGAAGATTTTGCTCAGAAAAATCCTCCCCAATGGGATGATATGGAAATTGCACGCCCCTATGGGCGACGCGGGAAGCGACGACGAACTGGTGATGGGATAATATTGGCTAATAGATTCGTCATAACAGGCACAAATGTATATTCTTACAAGAATAAATGCAAGTGTTTAACAATTATTTAAAGTATTAACACGAAAATTATTTTAAAAGCAAGGATTTTGTGGGATTTTTGAATGGTTGTAAAGAAGAAGTCCAAAGGTAGAAGCTCTATTAAGACTTCGCCTCCATTACTTTATACATTTCAAAAAACTTTATCACACTATCGCCGATAAAATTACTGACGCCATTGCTGAGTACCACGATGCCCACTTTATCGCGCGGGTCGAAAGCAATTTCAGTTCGATAGCCATTCACAAAGCCGCCATGATATACCAGCATTCGATCTTCAAAATCGAGGATGCGCCAGCCCAATGCGTACCAGGCTTTTTGCAAGCCTGGCCAGTTGCGCATTTCTTTGAGGTTGACCTGAATCTGAGGCGTAAAAATTTGATGCAATTCCTCGGATGTAATAATATCAGGGCGATTGCCCATCAACACCTGCAACCAACAAGCCATATCCGAAATACTGGCGTTGACGCCTGCAGCAGGAATCACTTCATAATAATTATCGGAAATATCAATTAATTGATAGCCGCCGCCCCTCAGAATATTATGTGGTTGAGCTACATTCGGCGAACTGAGAATGCCATCGTAAGTCGCAGAAGCATCCACCATGCCTGTAGGTGTGAAAATGCGCTCTCCAAGCAATCGAGCATAGCTTTTGCCGGTAGTCGAATACACTACATCCCCAATCAAGCTGTAAAGCACATTTTGATAGGCATAGTACGTGCCAATTTTATGCGTCGGGCGAACCAATTTGAGCTTTGGAAAAATATCGTCATAAAACAAACCTGCATTCAACAGATTGGAATATGTATGGCGAGGCAAGCCGGTCGTGTGGCTTAATACGTGGCGAATAGTGATATTATCGGTATATTCTTTGCTTCGCAACTCAAAATAGGAGACATGATCTATAATTTTGTCATCCCAGTCGAGCATTGTATCTCGGATCAACTGGGCAGTAAGTATCGGTGCAAATCCCTTGGATAAAGAGGCCAAGCGAAAAACGGTGTGCACATCCACGCTATCCTTGGTGCGCATTTTTTTTACACCAAACCCTTTGAGCATCACCACTGTACTATCTTTCACAATCGCTATCGCCGCCCCTGGCACTTTTTCCTGCGCGATTGCTTTATTGACCCAATCTTCATAATTATTGGACAACTCCTGCCACTTTGGCTCTATATCCGATTCAATCGTATGAGCTTTCTTGCTAAAAAACTCTGCTGCCCTTTTGAGTAGGCTGTTATTCGCCGGAACGGTAAAGGCAACCACCGCTATCACCAGTACAAAAAACTTCTTAAACATAGCCAGGTACTTCTTCATCTATATTTCTGTATGTGGTAATGACGAAATGCCCAAAAGTAACACATCTAAATGAATTTGCCAATTGCTTCATCCAATGAATTGAATGATAACGCTTTAAGAATCAAGCAAGAAGTATTTTTCGATTTATTTGTTAAATTTTTCAAAAATTTTATAATCCCGAAATACCCTATTTAGTTGGTTGTGATGTCAAATGTATGAAGGCAGTTCATTGAAATAATGGATAAAAATTTTCAAGAGGAACCATTGGTAAATAAGTTTCTTAGAAAATTTGGTAGTTCTGCGATGAAGCCGAGCAATTTTAGATCGAATAAGGGT
>JANRME010000199.1:0-9459 GCA_033761835.1 Saprospiraceae bacterium | reverse complement strand
GCTTATATTTTTTGGCACACTTTTTTTGTATGACATTACGAATGTGACTTCTCCGGTGTCAGGGTCAAGCGAGCCGACTTTGACGCCCTGCACCAATATGTTGTAATGCATATCGATTTCGAATAGGGGCTGATATTCGTCAAAAGGAGGATGCAGCATAAGCGACACGCCCGATTCACTGATACATAAATTCAAAGAAACTTTATTCGTCATATTTTTTAATTTCTTCGAGCATTAGTGTCTGCGCAATCACATACATTTTGCAATATCTGTCAAACTTTACAGCCAAAATTTCGTTTTGTATTTCTAAATTTTCTATTCGCTTTTCTAAATTCATTACGACTGTGCAGAGTTCTTGTAGCTTATCCATTCTTGGTTACTGCCTTCTAAAATATCGAAAATTTCTATTGCTCTTACGTAGTTTGCGGTATAAAAAGCTCTAACGCCAAATTCTTCGTCTTTGGGGAAGGCTTCTTTGTGAGTATATACGCTTTCTTTAAATTTAAACCCAAAGCGTTCCGCTACTTTTTTTCCCATTTTTGGAACGATTTTATTTGTAAACACCTCATATCCGTGCGCATGTTTGTACATCAAAGTTTGGTTGGTTCTCTTTACTAATTCGTAGTCATAATGTTTATTTGATAGTTTGGCAGGTAATTTCTCTATAACCATCGTTATTTACTCCTGCGGGTTAGCAGCATTTAATTTAAATACATTCCCTGGCACACGCAAGGAAAATTTATTATCGATTGAATTTAGCATATACGCATTTGGTTTAAACACGTATTGCGGCCCTCTTAATAAAATCCTGCACGTATTTTATTCGCGCTTCTGTAACTGGGGAAGCTGGATGTCTATTTTTGCGCTTAAACGATTCTTTTTCCCAGATTTGACGTATATCGGCTTCGGAATACCCAGCGCTTCTCAATTTACGCCTTACATCGCTCATGCGATTCTCAATTTGCTCACGCACATGCAAATTAGCACAATAATCCTCCAATGTCTTACCCATTCTGCCCTTCATAAACTGCGTAAATTCGTCTTCTAGCTTGATTAGCTCGTTTTCTAGCACTACCTGTCTAGCAAGTATAGGTTCCTGCTTTTCGGTGCGTGATTCAATAAATTTTTTTAATACATCAAAATCGGGCATATATGTGCGGTTTTCCATCCACCACCTGATTTGACGCTCGATTGTGTCCAGCGAAAAATTACAGAGTGCGTCAAAATAATTGTGCATTTTATGCTCAGTCATTATGGCCTGATAATGGGTGCACATATGGTTTATGACTTCTTCAAATCGTCGTCGGTCTTTAAATTCCATTGTTGTAAGTTCCCTGTGCTATTTCTCTTTCTCGCCACTCGCGCTGGTCTTGTCTAGCCACAAGCATCAATTGGTGCCTCTCGTAAATTATAATGAACTCATCCACGTGATTTGCGTCACGACAAATCAAGGATATATCATCAAATTTTTTGTTTCTGTCATTATCTCCCTGGTGAAATTCAGAAAGAGCTGCGCCCCGAATGGCATTCATAAGCCGCTGCTCTGTGTAAAGTTTAAGCATAGATTTAATTTTTTTCCTGCGGCCATCATCAAGTCCTGAATATGGGTGTTTGCAATGTTCTTTCCAAAACTCAAAAATCCTTTCAACAGCGCCAGGTTGAGTTCGCGCTTTTTGCGAATTCGACATCTCTCTATCTTTTTCTTTTGTTTCTTTATGATGGTTAATATGATGGTTCTTATTGGGGGTATCGCACGGATACTCCCCCCGTCCAGTCACGATACCCCCGGGGTTGCGGGATGATACCCCCTCATCTAATGAACATACATTCATAATTTGATACAAATTCTGGCGTTGGGCGCCGTTTTCGTAATACTGAGATGTCTTCACAAGATAATTACATTCTTGCAGTTGTTTTAGTTTTTTAATAACTGTATTTCTAGATAAATTTGTTTTTGTTGTGAGAGTAGAAATTTTAGGATAGCACATACCTTCTCCATCACAATGATCTGCCAATGCTAACAAAACCATTTTGGCAGTAGATTCCAAGTCCAGTTCCCAAACTTTTGACATGTATTTTATAGACATATTTTTAGTCCTTTAAAGTAATTTTATATTGATTGGTTATTTGTGAATTATCTTGCGAATAGCGGTAGCATTTTTGTATTTGGGCCGATTGGCAGAGTATTTTTAGATGATTTATGATGCATCTATCGGATAAGTTTGTGATTTTTTGTAGTTCCGAAATGCTTAGTTCACACATGAATGTTTTATCGCTGTGAGAAATTAAGGTAATTAGCAGATATTTTGTGATGGGCTTAAGTTTTAAGCCGAATGCTTTTTTTAGGGGTTGATCGTGCGAGCAACCTAATGTTACAATCTGTTGGTACATAAAACATCTCCTACGATGTTGAGTTGATTGAAGGGGCGTCTGCAAACTCCCCTTTAATTTTTTAAACGCAAATACTCTTCTCGAAGCAATAATCCCCGATTAAAAATCTTTTAAGATCACGATTGTTTGTTTTTGTGATGCAGCAAAACATACTATTTACGTCCAAAATGTTAATAATATTTGGCGGTTTAAAGTCCCGCCAAGACTATCTACGAAGGGATTTAGAGAGAAGGCAACAATAACAAAGCAAAATTATCTTGGCAATTCATTTCATTAATTTTCCTCTTTTACGACTACAAAACAAAATTTAGGGTAAAAGTCCTCTAAAGTTAGTTTGATGTTGTAATTAGCGTAAAAGTCAATCAAAGTCCATGCATTTGCGGGTGTCGCAAACCTATCATAGCGCTCATACATGCTCAGCGTAATACGCGCTATGCCACACCTGTCTGCCACTTCACATTGATGCATGCCAATGCGTAAACGCGCTAAACGCAACTTGTAACGCCGATAAAACGAATATTTTTTAGGACGTTTATTCTTATCGTTTGGGGATTTTATTTCAAGAGAATCGCTCTCTTTTCGCATTTCATTATACATTTTTTTATCAAGTTCAATCTCGCTAATTGCGCTCGGCATCGCTGTTTACCCCCCATTTATATTTATTCATTAAACAAATTGTATATTTTTAACCGCATAAATACTAGGCTTGATAAATTCTTTTGAGAAAACACTTGACTTAAAATATAATATTTGTATAATTTGCTCGCTACTTTAGCTTATGTTTTTTTAAAGTCCTTTTTAAAACATTGCCAATACAGCTTAGTTAAAGTAGCAAATTATGCATCCTTTAATTAACAAAATTAAGCATTAACACATTTTTGATGGAGTAAAAATTTATGACATATGCTAAAAGTTCGGCCGAATTTAATCTGATTATTTTACAAAAATTGGTTGGCCTTAAAAAATCCCTTTCTGTTAACTATAAAATTTCCCAAGCACTTACCAAAACTTACAAATCTTATCTCGAAGCCTCAAAGATTTCAGATGTGTTTAACCTGGTTGATGCACATATAGATGTGTTGTCGGGCTTAATCGAGGCGCAAAATTTTCAACAAGGAAATAAATAAACATGTCAATTAAACCTGACGAAGTATTTAAAACTGGATTATTCCCCGACATGTCTATCGAGCAATATCACTCTACTTATGGGATTAGTCGCAGCGGCATTATGCTATTTCGAAAATCTCCCCTGCATTACTGGCACCATTATTTCAATAAACACAAAATTGAGCAGGAAGAATCAGCAGCACTTTCATTCGGGAATGCATTACACACTTATTTATTAGAGCCCGATCAATTCAATAATCGTTATATTGTCGCTCCTAAAGTGGATAGACGCACGACTGTTGGCAAAAAGGTATGGGAAATGTTTTTAGTTCAGACTAATGGCCGTTCTATATTGACTGAAGAACAAATGTATTTAGTGAGCGAAATGGCTTATTCAGTTTCTAAAAATGAACAGGCACAACAACTAATACTCAATGCTCAATACGAAAAGTCGTTATTCTGGAATGAAAAAACCACAGGGATGCTTTGTAAAGCGCGCCCCGACATCTGGCATCCTAATATGATAGTCGATTTAAAGACAACCCAAGACGCAACCTCGACCGCGTTTCGCAGAAGTCTTTATGATTATGGCTATCATATTCAGGCCGCTATGATTCAAGACGGGATTTATGAAGTCACTGGGCAAGTCATGGAAAACTTTATCTTCTTAGCAATTGAGAAAGTACCGCCTTTCGCTTGCGCCATTTATATCTTAAATGAGGAATCATTAAGCGCTGGGCGCGATGAATTCTTGCGCCACTTGAATACCTACAAAGATTGTTTAAAAAGCGGTGAATGGCCAGGATATCCCACTCGCTCTATCTCTATACCTTATTTTTATTTAAATTCTAACGGGGAAAACCAATGAAAGCAAAAATTAATACAGAAGTTAATAATGAACTATGTGCTGAATATTCTAAAAAGTTTGGTGAAACATTTTTGTTTGGTTCGCAGGGAGAAGTTGATCTATTTGAACTATTCCGCGGCACTTTAATTCCACTTCTTTTTGTTTTAAAAGAAATAGGATCATCTCAAGAAATATTAAAAGAAATTTTTAATGCGTTGATTGCTGATGTATATCAGCACGATGAGAAACTGTTTAAGTTTGAAGAAATCACTAATCACTAAGGGGTTACTATGTCTAACGATTTAATACAAAACAATGGTGCAATTACACGCGCTGAGCTTGATTGTCAAATAACAACAGCCAAAGCATACCCACGTGATGTTACGCGGTTTATTCCTACGGCTACCCAATTAGCTACCATAGATGAAGAAACCGCCCAGAGTTGCTTTTACGCTCTCCCCCCGCGTAAAGGCAAGGACGGTAAAATGTCAGAAATTAAAGGGCCGTCTATTCGTTTAGCAGAGATAGCAGCAGGCTGCTGGGGCAATATCCATATTGGTAGTCGCGTAATTGAAAATGACGGTAAATTTATTACAGCAGAGGGTGTGGCGTGGGACTTGGAAAATAACGTAAAAGTAATCATGGAACATAAAGTAGGAATTACTTACAAAGATGGTGGCACCTACAATTCTGACATGCAAAAGAATTTAGCAAATGCCGCATGCGCAATCGCTCTTCGCAATGCAATATTCAAGGTAGTCCCCAAAGCGCTCATTAATAGAGTCTATGAAGCTACAGTTAAGTTTTCTGTCGGCGATCAAAAGAAACTACCTCTGCTTGTCAAAGCCACTATCGATCGCTTTGTGAAAATGGGAATACCTGAGCAAACCATTTTTAATTTTTTCAACAAGCCAAAAGCTGAAGACTTTACGCAAGATGATTTGGCGCAACTCTTTGGTTTGGGTACGGCCATTAAAGAAAATCTAATCAGTATCGATAAGGCATTCGTTATCGAAGATGAAACTTTCGACATGAAACCAGCAGATAGAATTAAACATCTACTTGATAGTGCGAAAAAACAATTATCAGTAAATGAGGACGTGCCGCAATGAAGAAAAAAATATTAGCAATTGACGAAGAGTATAAAAAAGCAATTTATCAATGCCATAAATTATTTACTAATCACGTAACGGATGCTTTGCCAAAATTTGATACCTTTGTTATTAGCAGCTCGCTGGCATCCGTATTTGTTCAATTTTGCATAAATGTTGAAGATAGGCCAAAGAAACAAATTTTAAAATTCATAGAAAGTCTTATAAATGAGGTTCAAAATGTCGTCAAAAAAAGAAGCCAATAATTTGCTAAATGAAAAAATAAATGAACTTGCTACTGAGATGTCGCGATTATCACTTGTGCGTGATGACGTCATTGCAAAAATTAAAACTATAGAGTCTCAAATAGATTTATTAGTCGAACTATCCAAAAAAACACAACGCAAAAATAAGGCTGGCATTAATGCTACTAATTAATCGAAAACATGGTGAAAAAATTATTATCTATAATACTTATCGCACAAAGCGTATTTGCATAACTTTATTTAAAGCTAAATCTAACTCTCATGTCGTAGTTGGTATTGACGCACCATCAAGCTATACGATTGTGAGAGAAGAAATAGACAATAAGGAATTTCCAGAAAATAAAGCGCGCTCATTTAAAAAAAAGGAGTATTGAAATGAATTATGATATGTATATTTTTAAGCAACGAACATTGAAGTTAAATAATGAATTTGAGGAAGTGTATTCAGAATTTTGTGAGAAATTTGGTGGCCTTAATATTGATCAAAATTCCCTACGCTGGTTTTTCACTCAGGGATTTTTCTTCGCACAACATTTAATTGATAAGGATGATTTATAAAATGAATTTACAAGATATTAAAATGATTATATTTGCGTGCTTAGTAAGTATTTCAATAATACTGGCAGTAGCATTAGTTATTCTATTATCGTGCGCTGTTTATTCAAAATATAACGTTTGGTCTTCGGGTCTTGCTGGTGAGGCTGAGCTAAAACAAGCAGACTGGAATCGACAAATTGCGGTAAGGGAAGCACAAGCGAAAGAACAGGCTGCTGTAAGTCTTGCGCAAGCAGAAGTAGAGCGCGCCAAAGGTGTTGCGCAAGCCAACAAAATTATCGGTGATTCATTGCGCAATAATGAAGATTATTTGCGGTATCTATGGATTAATAATTTAGAAAATGAAAAAAATCAGGTGATATATGTCCCGACTGAAGCGAATTTACCTATCCTTGAAGCAACTCGCTTCTCATCAAATGCAAACAAGAGGGTTTATAGCAATGATCAATAAGTCAAACTTACAAGTTGGTAAATGGTATAAAAGATATGACAAAAGGATTTTTTTATTATGCAAATATCCATTAAAAGGAACCGACAGTATCTGGTATTTATTTTTTGATTCAGATGGTTTTGTTTTTGATATGCCAGAGGGAGGGCTGGAATTAAATTTTATTTCAGGTATACATGAAGACCAATCTATGCCGCCACGTTTTTCAGTAATTGGCATTAATGAACAAAAAAAAGAAGTTGTGCTACCTGATTACCACAATTGTTGTTTACCAGTAGATTCTAAAAAAGAATTACGATTAGAAGTTGGTAAGTATTATCGTACTATAAATAATTCTATTATCTTTGTTAAAGAAATAAATAATCGTACCTCAAAGGCAATCGTAAATATTACTCAGTCTTCCGAATACAACAATAACTCAGAAGAGTTTAATAATGATTGGATATATACAATAAGCGGCGAATGTTACGGCCTTACAAAGTTAAATGCCATTGAGCAAATAGCTTACAACCCAGAGCCATATACCCTAAAAATAGGCGAAGTCTGCGAAGACGAAGAGGGTAATAGATGGCTTCCGATAGATGCCATACTATCTAACCACAGCGCATTTAAATGCGTTAGATTAAATAATCCAGAGTATAATTTTAATAATAGAACCATTTATTTAGATGGAAGTCCGCATGATAGTGATATAAAACCAATAATCCGAAAATCCCCCAATCAATCGCGAGAGATAATTTTATGATTTTAACAGAAGTAATTCTTTTTATAATTTTTTGCGCCTCTCTTTTCGCAATGATAATCCACTGGTGCACTTGTTCTTCTACTGATAGCTATCATAAATGCTCAAAATTAATTTGGACGATTATTGAATATATAAATATATTAAGCATTTGTATATTAATCATTGTATTTTGGTGAATTTATACTCGTACAACAATACCAAAACTACCAAAAGAGGAGTAAATAAAATGTTGAATTATGATCAATTTAGACAAGGTGATGTGTTAGTTGAAGAAATTGCCAATATACTTACGGATGCTATTAGATGCGAACGTGATGAACAAGGTAGAATTGTTTTAGCCTATGGTGAAGTAACAGGGCATGCACATGCTATTCATAATAAAGATGTAAATTTTTATAAAGGTAGCAATGATGAACTCTACTTAGATGTTCTTTCAAACGCTGAAATAACGCACGAAGAGCATTCAAAAATTCCGCTAGGTAATAAAAAGTTTATAGTTATTCGGCAACGTGAATTTATCGATAATGAGGTTAAATATGTCGCTGATTAAAACATTAACTTCTCAGCAAGAAGCTGATTTACCCAAATTTCGGGAAGAATATTTACAATATGGAATACGCACCGGCGAAAATGACAAAGAATTAGCTGAAAATACTATTTATAAAATTTATGAGGTACATAAAAAAGAAAAGCCACTAATCATATGGTGCGATTCTCCGCTAGGCTGCCAAATATTAATTAATATCCTATCAACTAAAGGAATTTGTAAATCAATACCGGATTCGCTGCGGGCTTCGCTGGGGGATTCGCTTGCGGCTTCGCTTGCGGCTTCGCTTGCGGCTTCGCTGCGGGCTTCGCTGGGGGATTCGCTTGCGGCTTCGCTTGCGGCTTCGCTGGGGGATTCGCTTGCGGCTTCGCTTGCGGCTTCGCTTGCGGCTTCGCTGCGGGCTTCGCTTGCGGCTTCGCTGCGGGCTTCGCTATGGGATTCGCTGCGGGATTCGCTGCGGGATTCGCTGAAAGAGAAGTTAAATGATATTAAATTAGAATTTATTAGTACATGGTTTTGGGGCCAATATGATAATTACTGGATTGCTTTTTATAAATTCTGTGAACATATCGGGGTTAAATATAAAATAGAGGATAGTTACAAATTAGACTTAATGGATCGCCTGGGGAAGAGCTGTAATTTTATTTATTTTTATAAAAATATAGTTTTTGTTAGTCACCATCCCATTAAAGTAAATCTTAATAATAGAAATGTTTTACATTGTGAAAACGGACCCTCCATGCAATTTAAAGATGGCTTTAAATTATATAATTGGAATGGGGTGCGCATCCCATCATGGTTCATAGAGAATAAAAAAGATATTACGCCTGAAAAAATTATTTCCGCAGATAATGCAGAACATCGCCGTATTTTGATGGAGATTTACGGGCAAGGAAAATTTATTAATGATTTAGGGGCAAAAGTAATAAGTTCAGATAAATATGGAGAGTTACTTTATATAAGTCACGAAACTTTAGGGGAATTGAAAGCAGTAAAAGTAATTAATAAAACGCCTGAACCGGACGGTTCATTCAAAGAATATATATTACGCGTCCCTCCTGATATTGAAAGTGCGCATGCAGGAGTAGCGTGGACATTCGGAAGGACACCAGAAACTTATAACCCACAATTAGAAACTTGATGAAAATAGTAATTTAACTAACATTAAGGAGTTCCAAAAAATGAATTGTATTGAAAAGGTTGAAAAACTCTTAACCGACTTAAAAACCTCTAGCGATCAACAGCCTATTAGGATAGTTGTCTTGCAAAGAGGATGGGTTGTCATTGGGAGATTTTCCCAAATAGGATGTGAATGTTTTATTAAAAATGGGTATGTTATTCGGCGATGGGGTACCACGAATGGCTTAGGAGAATTAGCATTAGAAGGAAAACAATCCAATACTGTTCTGGATAAAATTCCAGTTACGCATTTTCATGAGTTAACAATTGTCATGATGCTTGA
>JANRME010000198.1:0-4233 GCA_033761835.1 Saprospiraceae bacterium | reverse complement strand
GTTCGCATTCATTTGCCAGAGTGGAATTTAAAAACCGACAAGTTATTATACGATTTTTTGATTATGATTTTCTAAAAACATTATTTGAGCAGCAGAAAATTCGCCTGAAACACGAGCGTTTGTCCAATGATAATATCGTATTGACCGCGCCAACAGAAGAATTACAGAAATTTGTATTGAAATACGCCGATGAACCAAAGGCATATCAAGAAGCCTTAGTTCTGAAAAGAAAAGAAAGCTAATGATACAGAGCATTGTGCAATGGCTACTCCGGAATCGGGCGCTCCAACACGTCCTGTTCTGGAGTTTGTCTTTTTATATACTGCTGCGTTTTTTTGCTTACTCGGAGGAAATCGCCACTTCTGATGTGGTTTATACCGCTTTATTTCATATCAGTTTGCTCGTAGTAGTATATATAAATTTACTAATATTAATTCCTTATTTACTTCGCAATGGAAAATATTTACTTTATATTTTATTTTTGGCAATCATATTAATCTTTGGTGTTTGGCTTAATGAATTGACTTTCAATCATCTCGGCGATTGGCTTTTTCCTGGATATTATTTTATTTCTTATTATGAATGGAAAGATTTATCGCAGTTTATGCTGGTGTATTTATCAAGCTCTACCCTACTCAAATTGTCCAAAGCCTGGTTTTGGTTGCAAGAAGCCGAGCGTCGCTTAGAGCAATTGCAAAGCGAAAAAAAAGAAGCAGAACTCAGCGCCTTGAAAGCACAACTCGATCCGCATTTTTTATTTAATAGCCTCAACAGCCTTTACTCGCTTGCGCTTGACGGGGATGTACGCACGCCCGCTGCTATTCTCAAGCTTTCTGACAGTATGCGCTATATGTTGTATGAATGTAATGCGCCGCAAGTGTCTTTGGCAAAGGAATTGGCTTATCTTCAGAATTATCTGGATTTGCAGGAATTGCGCAATTCAAAAGCGGATTCATTTCAATTTGAAACCAATATTTATAATAATAAATTACAAATAGCGCCTTTATTATTTATTCCTTTTGTCGAAAATGCTTTCAAACATGGCGAGCGAAATAGTATTCGTATTCAGTTGATTACCAAGGAAAAAGAACTTCTTTTTTCGGTAGAAAATCATAAAAAAAATAAACAACCAGAACTAAATGAACATCATAATGGTATTGGTTTGCAAAATATACGCCGCCGCTTAGAATTATTATATCCTGGAAAACACCAGTTAAAACTTATTGATAATGAGGCAATTTTCCATATTTATTTAAAGCTATATGATATATGAAAACCTCCTGTTTTATTGTGGACGATGAACCTTTAGCCATTAAAATATTAGAAAAATATGTGCAACAAACCCCTTCCTTGCAGCTAAAAGGCAGCAGTACCGAGCCTTTGGAAGCTTTACATAAATTGCAAAGCGAATCAATTGACTTACTTTTTTTGGATATTAATATGCCCGAATTATCAGGCATCAGCCTGGCGCGCGTACTGGAGCAGCCGCCATTATTGGTGTTCACCACCGCTTATCCTGAATTTGCCGTCGAAGGTTTTGAGTTGGAAGCCTTGGATTATTTAGTAAAGCCCATTTCTTTTGAGCGTTTTTTGAAAGCAGTGCATAAAGCCGCTGCGCGCCTCGATACCAAAGCCGAACCTACGCATTTAGCTGTAAAAGCGGATAGAAGATTATACAATATTCGATTATATGATATTCTTTACATCGAAGCTTATGGCGATTATATAAAAATTTACACCAAAGATCAAGTCATTATACCCAAAGAAACGCTGAATAATATTGAATTGCAACTGCCTGTCTCTCAATTCCTGCGCGTGCATCGCTCTTATTTAGTGGCGCTTGATAAAATCGAATTTCTGGAAGGAAATCTTATCCAAATCGGCAAAATAAAAATCCCGGTAGGGCAATCGTATAGAGAGGATTTGCTGGAAAAGTTAGACAATCATTGAATCAAAAAAGGCTAACCGAATTTTTCCGATTAGCCTTTTTCGTTGGACACTAGCACGTCCATTGCTTTTTGATGTTGAAGAACGAAGCTATGGCGGCGCAGCTTTCGCGGATGAAACCTTTACAATACCGCACAGTTCGCTGGTGGTTGCGTGAATGTTCATGGGTAAATAATTTAAAAATTTGTAAAATGGGATTAATAAACAATCAAATATACATTGTCAATTTTAATCCACCAAAGAAAGTGAGGAATTTCACAAAATTTTAAGATTATCTTTTTAATTCTTCTTGCTTTTGTAAAATTTCCGCATTCTTGATTTTTTGTTTTTAAAATTGGTAAGAAAATTTTATCTGAGTATAATTTTTATACATAAATATACCAGAATGTTTTTACAATACAAAAACTTGTTTTTTCTGAATAACTGAATTATATTTGTAAAAAATTGATATTCAAGCGTTATGAAAAAACAAGCTGGACACCGTCAATACAATTTCCCGGATGCTGATTTGTATCTTTTATGCGTAGAGCATATTCGCTACGCGCAACGCGATATTCAGTTATTTGAAAAGTATGGCTACGGAGCAGATCGTTTAAAAACCTTCATGGCAATGTGTGAAAAATTTCGGGGCTTACCGGATGACGACGAACTCGTTGGCGATCAGATGATTGTGACGGATAAAAAATACGATGCCGCAGAAAAACTCAAAACAGCTATCCGCAGTCTGATGACTCGCGTGGCAATGAAATATAGCAACCGCAGCGGGCGCTACCGCAAGTTTGGCACCGCCAAAATGGGCGATATGACCGACGCACAATTGCTTTTTTGTGGACGCCGCGTGGTGCGTGTCGCTCGCCAACAGATTGATTTTCTGGCAGATGTGGGTGTGAATGAGAATGTATTGCAACGAATCGTCGATGCGCATCAGGTATTTGAAAATGCGTTGAATATTCAGCAGGATAAAGTCGCCGACCGTGACATTGCTGTGGAAAATCGTATCGAGCAAGGTAATAAAATATATCAGGAATTGATCGTCATGTGTGATATTGGCAAGGATATTTGGGCTGAAAAAGACCCTGTTAAATATGAAAATTATACGATATACGAAAGTAATAACGATCAAAAAATTGCTCGAAAAGAGCGACTCGTTCAAGAACAAAAAAGCGCAGAAAATTAGAAATTTTACCTTTTTACCAACCCTCTTTTTACAAAAACCGTCTTAGGTATTAAGAACTGTCCAAGTTTAGTGGGCATTTTTTATTATCAACAAATTTCAATCATTCAAAAAACACATCATGAAAACAATTCAAGTATTATTCATTGCATTGCTTGCTCTTATGGCATTGTCAGCTTGCGATGATAACGAGAATGAAAAAAATCCACAAGACGATCTGGTGGGCATTTGGTATTTGCAAACAATCACGGGTGGCATTGCCGGTACTGGCTATCCCGCTGACTTCACGGAGGTAGAATTCAAAAGCAACGGCACGTACCGCATCAATAATCACGATGAAGCCAAAGGTGAAGGAAATTATACCTTAAATACAGAAAATGATAAATTGATTCTGCGCCTCACCTCCAGCGATGCGACTAAGATTGGCTTTGAAGAGCACGATAAAACGGTCATTTTTGATCGAGAAAAACTGATCCTTGCCGATCCTTGCTGCGATTTGTTTGAATATACTTTTGGCGACGAAGAAAATTAAATAGAAAGTCTTGCCCATTGATGACATGGCATTGATGCCATGTCATCAATTCCCTCTTTTTTTCTGATATTTGCGGGAAACCGCGTCGAACTTGCATTTAGAAAAACTCAAACTCACCAATTTTAAAAATTATGAGCAACAGGAGATTACCTGTTCTCCTTATCTCAATTGTTTCCTGGGCTTGAATGGTATGGGTAAAACGAACCTTTTAGATGCGATTTATTATAGCTGTATGACCAAAAGCCATACTAATGTTTCCGATTCAAATTTGGTAAGGCACGAGTCAGATTTTTTTCGCATCGAAGCGCATTTCAAAATCAAGGATCGAACGGATAAAATTGTAGCAAAAGTAATCCCTCGCAAAAGCAAGATTATTGAGCTTAATGATGTACCTTATACTAAGCTCTCCGACCATGTTGGGGCTTATCCTGTGGTAATTGTAGCTCCTGGCGATACGGAAATGGTGACCGATGGCAGCGAAATTCGCCGCCGATTTATTGATAATACGCTTTCACAGATTGACCATTCTTATTTGGAGGCATTGATTACTTATAATAAAGTGCTGCAACAACGCAACGCC
>JANRME010000197.1:0-13870 GCA_033761835.1 Saprospiraceae bacterium | reverse complement strand
CAGAGGTCTAGAAGTCGGACGGTCCGTCTTCTCTGTTATGGCTTCTGACATCTTAAAAAAGCAAAGCTACTAAATTCTAAAATTGTGGAACTATAACGGCATCAGGTTTGTAAAATTGCATATAAAAATTGAGGAGTTTGGAGTTGAGAAGTTTTGTTTTTAGCAACCTCCCTCTCCTTCAATCTTCTAAACCTTCTAAACTAAAAAATGTACACGTCCAATTATAACCGAAACGAAAATTCCGAAGAAATCCGTGCTTTCGTAAAAGCAAATAGCTTCGGTATTCTTGTCAATACGCTCGAAGACAAGCCTTGGGCTACGCACATTCCGATGTTGCTTGAAACTAATGACGCCGGAGAGGACATTTTGGTTGGTCATATTGCAAGAGCAAATCCACAATGGCATAATTTTGTGAAGAATTCAAATGTGCTGGCAATTTTCACTGCGCACCACACTTATATTTCTTCTTCCTGGTACAATCATGAAAACGTGCCGACCTGGAATTACATCGCGGTGCATTGTTATGGCAAAATCCGTATCATTGAAGGAGAAGAGCTATATCAATCATTAAAAAATCTAATGGACAAATACGAGGCTTATTCTGAAAAGCCAATGCGTTTAGAAAAGATGAGTGAAAAATTAGTACAGGCTCAGATACGCGGTATTGTTGGTTTTGAAATTTTGGTTGAAGAGATGCAAGCCAATTACAAACTTTCGCAAAATCGCAAGGATGAAGATTATCGGAATGTCATTCAAGAATTGGAAAAACGCGGAGACGAAAATTCGTTAAAAATTGCCGAAGAAATGTCCAAGCGACGCGATCTAAGTTCTTAAAAATCAAACCTTTTCGAGCGTAAAACCGAATGTAGTGCCAACCGTTGGCGTGCTGCGCACATGAATCGTCTGATTATGCGCCTCTACAATATGCTTTACAATTGCCAAGCCCAATCCTGAGCCGCCCTGGTCGCGCGAACGATGCTTATCCACGCGATAAAAACGATCAAAAATATGCTTCAAATGTTCTTTAGAAATCCCAATCCCATTATCCGCCACTTCGACGAGGATGTAGCGATCCATGTCATAAAAACTTACTTTGCTGCGCCCTTCGGGGTTGCCATATTTGATAGAATTACTCACCAAATTCATTAGCACCTGACGAATGCTTTCCCGATCTGCACGTACTTTATAATTTTGAGCAGCGCCTTCTTTAAACTCCAATTTAATATTCCGGGCATTGGCTTTCATTTCCATATCTTCAAAAACCTCTTCTGTAAGTTTCTTAATATCAAAGGTTTGCATTTCTAGAATCAATTCTTCCGACTCCAATCGGGCAATGGATTCCAAATCCTCTACGATGGTATTAAGGCGTTCCACATTTTTAGCTGCTTTTTGCAAAAAACTCACATTGATTTCTTCATCCTGCAAACCACCATCTAAAAGCGTATGCAAATAACCTTGAATATTAAAAATCGGTGTTTTCAATTCGTGTGAAATATCGCCCATAAACTGTCGGCGATACTCTGCCCAAGATTTGTATTTGTCAATCTCACGGCGCTGGTTTTCGGCCCATTCGGTCACTTCTCGCTCTACATCGTCAATAATGTTGCGGTTGATGTCAATGGAAGTGCTTTTCTCGTGCGTTTGCAAGCGTTCATCCCGAATCGTTTTATAAATCACCTTTATTTTTCGATAAATATAGCGTTGGAGATAATAAATGGTAACAAGGTAAGTCACTGAAAAAATGACGACAGCCCAACAAATATAAAGCAAGTAGTGTATCGGAAACCTGCTGAAATACGAAAAAACCAAAAGAAAAAGTGTGGATAAAATGGTGACTAAGAGAGAAGTAAAAATAGCTATCTGGTTGGGTGTCGGATTTTTTAACATTAAAACTCAAATTTATAACCAATCCCCTTGATGGTTTTGATATAATGATCGCCAATTTTCTCTCGGAGTTTTCGAATGTGGACATCAATCGTGCGATTGCCAACGATGACATCCGTTCCCCAAACTTTATTAAAAATTTCTTCCCGAGAAAAAACTTTTCCTGGTTTTGATACCAACAAATATAATAATTCAAATTCTTTTTTTGCCAATTCGATTACTTCTTCTCCTTTTTGAACGGTGACACGCTCACGGTCAATAGCCAAATCTGCTATTTTTATTATACCCGATGTATCTTCAATTGTTTCGTCCCGATCACTTCTTCTCAAAAGTGCTTTGATCCGACTCACAAATACTCTGGGCCGAATCGGTTTGGTGATATAATCATCGCCCCCGACGTCAAGTGCAGCGATTTGAGAATAATCCTCTTCCCGAGCCGTGAGAAAGGCAATCAATGTTTTGTCAAATTCCGGCTTGCTGCGTAAATAACGGCACACCTCCACCCCATCCATTTTTGGCATCATAATATCGAGAATAACCAACTGTGGGTGTTCGCGCTCGGCAATTTTAATACCATCCTCCCCATCCAGCGCAGTCAGCACTTTGTAGCCTTCTTTCGTAAGGTTGTATTGGAGAAATTCCAGAATATCCAACTCATCATCAACAATAAGAATCGTAACAGAATCCATTGTATTTCAATCGGTTTTAAAATTAAAGACAAAATTACACCTTTACCTTACGATGCACTGTGTGACCGTATTAATTATTTGTTAAGTTCTTAACACTGCATTACCCAAGTTAGTATAAGGATTCCAAATCTTTATCTGTCTTTTCCAACACTTTCTTATACACTTTTTCCATCCGTATAGGATCCATCCGCATCAAATAAATCGTTTTATTAAAATCTTCTTGCGTAACTTGATGAATTCTAAAAATTTGATCATAGTAAATTTTGCCAACGCTATCTTGCTGCACAAAGCCCGACATTTCTTGTATAGCCGCTTCCGCTAAATGAATATCCACCAGAATGTCCACCAGTTTTGATTCAGAAATCGGTGGCCGCTCGTTTTCAGTGGTACAAGCAAACATAACAATCAGTCCGAAAATGACTATTTTACTCAGTTGCTTCATTCAAAATATTGTTTTGGATAATAAAAGGCTTTGACGCCGGCAGCTTTTGAACCAAAATCCCTCCAGCGTTCGACCGAATCATCTACTCTCTCTATCCCACAAGTTGGAATATTAGCAATATAATTATTCGAAAAACGATTCACTACTTCTGTAAAAGTAGGGTTATGCCCAAATATCAAAATTGTATTCCATTCATCCGACAAATGCCGAATTATGTCCAATAAATCGTCGGAATAGGCTTCATAAATTCGTTGAATCACCAAAATATCAGCAGATTCTAGTCCAAAAGCTTCAGCGAAGTAAGAAGCAGTTGTAAAGGCCCGATTAGCAGGACTCGAAACCAGTTTATCAGGATGCACGTCTTGCCCTTTGAGCAGCTTTGCCATAAAAGGCGCGTCGCGCTTTCCACGTTGATTCAAGGGTCTTTCCCGATCTGTCAAACCAGGATTATCCCAGCTTGATTTTGCGTGTCGGACAAAATACACTGTTTTCATGTCTTAATTTGTTTGCTAAATGCGGTGAATATAGTACATTTCGCACTGTACCAATCAACCAATATCGAAACATTTCCAAGCATCAAAAATGTTTCCATCTTAACTAAACCATGAATTATGAATTTTAAAGATAAAGTAGTGTGGATCACCGGCGCATCTTCTGGAATTGGTGAACACTTTGCTTATGCGTTGGCGGATTTGGGCGCGAAGCTGATCTTATCCAGTCGCAATGAACGAGAACTTCAGCGTGTAAAAAATAATTGTAATAACAACCTTGACGTTTTGACGATTCCCTTGGATGTTGCAGCATTTGATACAATCCCTGCGGCCGTGAAGGAAGCGGTGGCACATTTTGGCAGTATCCATATTTTGATTAATAACGCTGGCGTATCGCAACGTTCTCTCATTAAGGATACTACGTTTGAAGTAGACCATAGAATTATGTCTATCAATTACTTAGGTACAGTTGCTATGACCAAAGCCGTACTTCCGGTGATGATAAAACAGCAAGAAGGGCAAATCGTAGTAATCAGTAGTGTGATGGGCAAAGCAGGTGTACCCTATCGTTCGGCCTATGCTGCGTCGAAGCATGCTTTGCATGGTTATTTTGATTCGCTTCGCTCAGAAGTTTTCAGAGACAATATAAAAGTAACGATTATTTGTCCGGGCTATGTGCGTACCAATGTTACGATCAACGCCCTGAAAGGAGATGGTTCCAAAAACAACGCGATGGCAGTGGAAACCAGCAAAGGTATGGATCCCGCTTATTTTGTGCAGAAAGCACTACGCGTCATCCGGCAAGAAAGAGAAGAAGTATATATCGGTGGCAAGGAAATCCTGACTATTTACGTAAAACGCTTCTTGCCCAACTTTTTCTCTTTCGTGGTCAAGCGACTAAATTTCAAACCGGAAGTTGCCAGGTAAATCTTTATTTTTCTGATTTATCTGCTTTCTTTACTTTTTAGCTTCGATGATGCGAGTCATTATTTCATCTAGTTGCTCCGCGCCGATGCGTTTAGAGATAATTTCTTTATTTTTATCAAGTACATAAATAGTTGGTGTAGATTTTACATAAAATTTATCCTGATAATTAGAGATTCTATAAGGATCAGCGGTATGAATCCAGTCCTGGTTGCCATTTTCATCCACATATTTCCAACATTCGGCTACTTCTTTTCCGGCGTGATTGCAAATTGCGAAAATCTTTACACCTTTATCTTTAAATTTTTCATTAAATTCTTTTAATACTGGGGTCGCTTTTTTACAAGTGCCACAAGAGTAACTCCATATATAAAGAATGATGTATTCTGCGTCCACACTGTGCAGGCTGATCTTTGAACTATCGCGTTTTTCAAGTGTAACATCAGGAATAATTTTGCCGATTAAAGTTGGTTCTAAGCCTTTAGCATTTTCTATAATTTTTTTCAATGATTCTGCATCTGTCCAAGGCGCTAAACCTTTAGCATAATATTCATTCACTAAATGTACGTACACCGCATCCATGCCCACGTATTGCGACTTGGCGAAATAATTCAAAAAATGAATTAAATAATATTTAAAAGTTTCCTCGGCAGGTTTCATTTTATTTAATACATAATCAACTGCTTGCGACAAACTATCGGGATGCTGAACTTGAAGTTTATTTACATAATAATCTATTCTGTCAAAAAAAATCGCTTTAGGTGTGCGCAACATACGCGGATCGCCCAAATCAAGATTGTCAAAAAAATGCTCAATAGAATAGCGCCAGCGTTGGCGTTGTATTTCCAACGTATCGCCTTGAAATTCAGGTTGATCCATCGGAATATTAGCTCGGATAATCGCAGCGCTGAGGGTTTTTGGATGTTTTTCTACGAGGCGATTCTGATAAGCAACTACATCTTTATCAATCGCATCTAATTTTTTCTGTAAAGATTCCTTTATTTTTTCATCGCTTGCTCGTGCGATTTGAGCGCGTATGGTATCTGCCTGAGGCCGTAGCGCAGCAAGGTAATTCAGATATTCATATAATAAATTATTATCCGATGAACCTTCGATTTTTATATCCTTCATCGGGTTTTTCGGGTCATTTACTGAGACGATAAGATTTTGCTCGCCTTTATTTAATAAAATTTGAAAATATTCATTATTTGGAGGCATTACAATTAAATAAACGCCACCTGGCAACTCTTCTTCTCCGGCAAATACAAAATATCCTTGCGTATCTAACACCGCCGTGTCTCGTAGGTACTCTTTATCCCCATAAGGATAACCGAAATAAATTTCTTTGCCAGTAAAATTTTTGATTTGAACTTTGATGGTATGACCGCCATTTGCAAAGGCAGCAATAACAAAAAACAGCGTAGAAATCAGTAAAATAGCCTTTTTCATGCTTTTTAAACTTTTTGCAAAACAAATATCAGCACTTTACAATTAAGAAGCTAAAACTTCGAGCTTAATAACGATTTAATAACAAAAAAATTGACTTCAATCCTCAAAATCCATCTTCAATTCTTCTTACACTTCTGCCAGATATTCATGTACGAATTTAATCGCCATTGCCCCCTCTCCTACCGCCGAAGCCACCCGATTCATAGCCCCGGAACGCACGTCGCCTGCCGCAAAAATTCCTGGCATACATGTTTCCAGCAAAAACGGTTCGCGTTCTTTTTTCCAAACTTTATTAAACCGCTGGTCTAATAGCAAGTCACGCCCAGTTATCAAATAACCACGTTGGTCGCGTATCAATTTATCATCCAGCCAATCAGTAAAAGGCTTTGCTCCGATAAAAATAAACAGCGCATCCGCTTCCACATCATAAGTAGAATTATCGTCCACGTTTTGAATCACTAGCTTCTGCAAATGCTCATTGCCACAGGTTTCCACCACTTCGCGTCCGCCAATTACTTCAATTTTTTCGATAGCCTTGATCTGGTCAATCAGGTAAGATGACATCGTCGAACTCAAATCTTCGCGTCGAATCAAAATGGTCACTTTCTCTGCAAATTGCGATAAATACACCGCGCCTTGCCCTGCTGAGTTGCCGCCTCCCACTACATACACTTTTTTATTTCTGCAAGCATTAGCTTCGGTCATGGCTGCACCATAATAAATGCCTGCTCCTGTGAAGTTATCTACTCCGCTGGCTGGTAATTTTCGATAGTCCACACCGGTAGTGATGACCACGCTTTTCGTGCTGATTTTACTACCATCGCCCAGCGTCAGAATCTTATAGTTATTGTCGGTTTCAATGCTAATTACTTCTTGCGGCGAGAGAAATTCTACGCCAAAACGCTTGATTTGCATCAGCGCCCGATGCGATAACTCCGCGCCGCTCAAGCCTTTGGGAAAGCCCAGATAATTTTCAATCCGTGAACTCGTACCTGCCTGGCCACCTGGAGCGCGTTTTTCGATCAACAATGTTTTCAATCCTTCCGAACCACCATACACCGCTGCCGCTAAACCAGAAGGCCCTGCGCCGATAATGACGACATCATACAAATCTGATTTTGCATTGGCATTCAAACCAATCCGATCTGCCAGCGCACGTGGGCTGGGCGAAAGCAAATAATTCCCATCTTCAAAAAAAACAATTGGCAAGTCTTTGCGGTCTAAGTTATGTAAATCCAGCAGTTCCTGTCCTTTTGAATTCGTATCAATATCAATCCATTGATAGGGTCGGAGATTCCCGCCAAGGAAATCCTTGAGTGCATGAGATTTTGGAGAATACTGATAACCAATCAGTTTAATTCCCTTAAAATCAGGGCGGTAATTCACTCGCCATTCATCGAGCAGATCATTCAATACGGGAAACAATTTTTCATTAGGTGGATCCCAGGGTTTCATCAAATAATAATCCAATTGCACATCATTGATTGCTTTAATCGCGGCGTCGGTGTCCGAATACGCCGTGAGCAGAACTCTTTTAGCATCAGGAAATATGACTTTAGCCGATTCCAGAAAATCAACTCCTGCCATTTCCGGCATTCGCTGATCGGAAAGGAACAAAGCGACCACTTCGCCCGTTTTTTTCAACTCAGGCAAAGTTGCCAAAGCTTCTTTTGCAGAGTGGGTGCTAATGATTCGGTATTCATTTTTGAACTCCTGCCGCAGATCGCTTTTTAAAGAGCGTAAGACCTGCAAGTCATCATCTACGGAAAGAATAATTGGTTTTTTATCGTCAGCCATTTTAGGGAAAGTTACAGAATTAATAAGTTGTAGATAATTAAAAGACGATTAAGTGCATTAATTACTCGGAATCGGTAAGCATACCATGAACGTTGTTTCTCCTGGTTTAGAAGTTACATTTATTGTGCCTTTATGTCGGTCAATAATTTTTTTCACAATATCCAAGCCCATACCCGTGCCTTCACCAATCGCTTTGGTAGTATAAAATGGGTCAAAAATACTAGTAATGTTTTCTTCAGGAATGCCAGTGCCGTTATCGGTGATTTCAATATTTACAAAACGATGGTTTGCATAAGCTTTGATTTTCAGCATACCTTCTTCGTCCATTGCATCGATAGCATTGTCAAACAAGTTCGTCCAAACTTGATTCAATTCGCCAGGATTGGCAATCACTTTCGGAAGATTTTCTTGAAAATTCTTTTCAATTTGTATGCGTTTCTCTTTCAATTTATGCTTGAGCATAATTAAGGTACTCTTTATGCCCTCATAAAGATCGGTCGGTTCGGGGGCGCTGCCGCGATCCATGTGCGAATAGGATTTGATTGCCTTCACCAAAATAGCGATGCGGTTAGCCGATTCTTTGATTTCTGACAGCAATTTTTCGTTGCTCAAGGCAGCTTCTATCCACCATAAAATGGAATCCAAATGTTTCCCATTTACAATATCGGATATTTGTTCCAGATCGTTTTGTTTAAATCCAAAGTCTACCAGCGTTTCTGCGATTTCTTCGGCATCAGCTACTTCTTGATCTTCCAACCAATCGAGCATATCATCCTTGCGCGATTCGCGCTCCAATAATGACAATTCAATATTATTTAAATCTGCCATTTTTGAAAATAAAATCGCATTAACAGCATCGGTTTGCTCTGGTGTCACCCGCATGGTGATTACTGCTTTGAAACGCTCCGGTGTTTGATGTTGCCGTTTATGCAATTCATCCGCAATGCGCACCATTGCAGAGGCCGGGTTGTTTAATTCATGTGCCAGACCAGCTGATAATTTTCCAAGCGAAATCAGTTTTTCATTTTGTGAACGCATTTGTGTAAAATCACGTACCCGATCGCTCATCACGCCTACGAGTGCTTGCGTCATTTCATAACTCACGTTTACCATTTCTACAAAGAAATCGCGGTGCAACTCCAATATGTAACAAGGTTCTAATACCCTTCCGTAAGCCTTTGCCTCTTTCATGCGAGAAAAAGGTAGGATTCCAGTTACTTCGCCCGCTTCCCAAGCTCCGCCAATACGTAGCTCGCCTTGTTGCATGAATTCTACCGAGCACTTTCCTTCTATAATGGTCATCATATACTCAGTCGGCTTCCCTGGTTTAAATGCATATTCATCTACATCATAAAATGTATAGCGCGATTTTTCGATCAACCATTTTAAAGCAGATTCCGAGATTTGTTGAAAGAGCCGAAAGGACTGGAGTTTGGCGAGTAAATCAGGCGATTTTTCGAGTATTTTCATTATTGAAAAGGTATTTTACAAAGTCAATGATTTATATACACCGTAAAACACAGAAGGGTTTAAAATAAAATATTCATAAAAAAAGAACCCGGCTCATCAACTTTTTGACGAGCCAGGTGTACCAAAAGACAGTATGTTATGCGTATCAATTCAATAATGCGAATTCGCTTACCCAGATTTCTGAAATAATCCGCTTGACCCCATCCTTATCCTCATAATTCCGGTAGGTCAACTTACCACGCACAGCAACCTCCTTACCTTTCTTCAGCATATTATTCATCATTTCGGCGGTCTTGCCCCAAGCCACTACATTATGCCATTGAGTAGCAGTTACTTTATCTCCTTTTTGGTTTTTATACGTTTCATTGGTAGCCAAAGAGAAACGCGCCACCCAAGAGCCATTTTGTAATTGTTTTAATTCCGGGTCTTTCCCCAAATTGCCGATTAGCATGACGCTATTTTTTATTCCGTTCATTTTTAGTTAGACTTTAAGATGTCAGAGCCGAAAGGTCAGACACATAATTTTAAATAACAAATCATAAATAACACATTTTCAATTCAAAAGCATAAATTCACTCACTACCACTTCCGACGAAAATTTCGTCTGTCCATCATGATCTTCGTACGAGCGGTGGGTTAGTTTTCCTTGTACCGCCACTTCTTTACCTTTTTTGCAAAGCACTTGCATCATCTCTGCGAGCTTGCCCCAGCCCACTAGTTGATGCCATTGCACATCCACGATTTTCTCGCCTTTACTGTTCTGAAAAATTTCCTTTGTTGCAATGGAAACCCGCGCAATCGCACTGCCATTATCAAATTGCTTAAACTCCGCATCCTTGCCCAGATGCCCGATCAATTGTACTTTGTTTCTCAAATTGTTCATGACACATGAAATTTAATTGATAACGAATCAAAAAACTTACGATGCAAAGATGTGGGCCTTGTCAAGTTTTATTCGTTGAATAAACGTTTAATGCCGTTTGTAAACGTTTGTAATCATTTATAGCCGTTTGTAAACGGGTAAAAATAAAAAACATAATACTTTATTAATTGATAATAAATAATTTATGGGGGAAATTTGCAAACTCTTAAAAAATGCTACCAACTGCTGATTTTTGAAAAAATACGATGAAAAGTTTATCTTACCTTCCAAAACAATCGAGCCATGAAAATCTACTTTCTACTTTTTGCAATTTTTTTCCTATTCATCACTACTTTATCCGCCCAACAACCTACGCTTTTCAAGCTTTGGGAAACCGACACGCTCCTGACTACTTGCGAAAGCGTTTTCTATAATGCCAAACAAAAATTACTTTACGTTTCTAATATCGAAGGTGTGCCAGCAGCCAAGGATGGCAAGGGTTCTATCTCGAAAGTGGGGCTCGACGGCAAGATTATTAATCGAAATTGGGTTACTGGTCTGAACGCGCCCAAAGGCTTGGGATTATACAAAAACACCTTATGGGTGAACGATATTGACGAACTGGTAGCTATTGACATCAAAACCGGCACGATCACGCAGCGTGTAAAAATTGAAGGCGCAAAATTTCTCAATGATCTGACTATCAGCAAAAAAGGCGTCATTTATACTTCCGATTCTGATATGAAAAAAGTGTTTCAAGTAAAAGATGGTAATGTCAGCACTTATCTCGAAAATTTTCGGCGACCGAATGGCGTACTTGCCATAGGCAAAGACCTTTATATACTTGATAGCGGGAAACTCCTGAAAGCCAATAACGATAAGCAACTCACTACCATTGCCGAAGGTATGCTCGGAAGTACGGATGGCATCGAACGGGTGAGCGCCAGTGAATTTATTGTGTCTAGCTGGGGAGGTGCGGTCTATCATGTACAAACCAACGGCACAGTGCAGCAATTGCTTGATACCCAAGCCCTTAAAATAAATCTCGCTGATATTGGTTATGATGCCAAAAAGCGCATTGTGTACGTTCCTACGTTTAATAAACATACAGTCGTCGCTTATGAATTGAGATGATGGAGATTTTTATTTTTTTATTAACTAATAGCGGCTTATTATAGAATATGCGCCATATGGCGTGTACATAGATGTTGTAGCCAATTAAAAGATGAAAGAAGGAATCATAATATTTATTAGTCTTGTTGTGGTGATTATATTATTTACTTCCTGTAATCATCACAAAAACATGATAGAAGATTCAAAGTATGTATTTAATAACGAAAACTTTATAGATTTTTCAGATGAAAACCTTATTGGAATCGAATCACTGTTTCGGATAATCACGGATAGTATAAATTCATTCATTCCTCTTAATGAAAGTGAGGCTTATTGGACAAAAATAAAAGACGGAAAAGAAGAAAGAATATATTATAAATACATGAATGATTGTATTTCATTTGTACTATCTCTAAGTGATTCAACCATAATGTCAAAAGGTGAACCCTTGCGAGCAAAATTGTTACAAATAATTAATAAAGTAGATACAAATAATTTCAATTATATTGAAATTTGTAACTATGGAACTGGCAAGAAGCCAAGGGTGGAGTATAGAATAAAAAACGAAGTAGTAAAAGGAAATTATTCATTTCACCTGGTATCTCATATATTAAGTAATTACGAATCATATGAACCTAAAAATAAAATTGAAGATATAGCTGAAGAACTTGTGAAGCTAAAAAAAATAAGTGATGACGTGGTCTATAAAATTGGTGTATCATCAGAAATTGGGTTCTTTGATTGAAAAAATCAAAACTGGCTACAACACAGTGTAGCTGCCTATGCCGCCACGAGGGATGGCACAGCAGCTACACAAGACGTTACACCTTTATTATATCATTTACACACAACAAAATCAGATTCTTTACATAATATGCTCCAATTTAACCGCACATATTTCATTTGGACGATTCTTTTATTAATTATTGAAATTTTAATCGCTTTATATTTACATGATCCCATCATCCGACCTTATGGTGGCGACTTTCTGGTGATTATATTGATTTATTGTTTTGTAAAATCTTTTGTGAAAGTTTCTAATTTTAAAGCAGCGATTGGTGTTCTAATTTTTTCATACGTAGTAGAAATTTTACAATATTTTAAAATCGTTAGAATACTTAGATTACAGGATTCAAATATCGCCAATATCATGATCGGCACATCATTCGCTTGGGCGGATTTATTAGCTTATACGCTGGGCATTGCCTTTGTATTGGGCGTTGAACAAATAAAACATCAAAAGAATGGATGAGATTTCGTAAATCTCTGAGATTTGCGAAATCTGAAAAGTATTATAACCGCTTCAGTATATTGATAAATTAGCATATAAAAACACCTAAAGTATGAAAAACACAACTCTATTCCTGGCATTATTATTTTTATTAAGTTGCCAAAATCCCAAGCAAACTAAGGATGCCAGCCAAGAACTAAATGATTTTATTACAATATTTAATTCTGATGAAAATCAAGGCGTTAATGATCTGAGCGCTACTTCATTTCAAGCCGAATTAAATAAAACGGAGGAATTATTAAAACAACTTAATGCTATTGACACCAGCCAACTGTCCGGCGACGATCTTATCGATTGGAAATTCGCGCATAGCATCCTTTCAGGACGTAAAATTGAGCAGGAATCCATTCAGTCCTGGAAGCGTGACCCCAGGGATTATATGAGTTTTCGGGCTTTATCGAATATCATAAATCGACCCGGAATCACGGAAAGTAAAGTCGATAATATTACAGAAAGATTAAAGATGATTCCTGTGCAACTCAAGAATGGCGCGGCGCAGCTCGAATTTTATATCCCGCGCTTTCAGGAATTGGGGCTTTTTATGGCGGAAAATAGTCGCGCCTTATTTGATAAAGAATTACCGGATTTTATTGCAATAATCGATAAAAACAATCAAGAAGAACTAAATAAATTAAATACGGAAGCAAAAACTGCCCTGGAATCTTATATTGATTTTTTAAAAAATGAATTGCCAAAACGTCAAAAAGGCGATTTCCCTATCGGCGAAACGACTTATAATCAAATGCTTACGCAGCAATATTTACTCGATTATGATGCCGAAAGCCTTTGGAATTATGGTTGGGAAAGATTTGAAGCCACGGTTAAAGAATTGGAGGAAGTCGCTGCAAGAATTGATGCCACGAAAACCTGGCAGGAATTAGCTCAGGAAATCAAGAATGATTATCCGCATCCAGATAGCATGATCCAGGCGCATCAATACTGGGTGAATCGCTCTAAACAACATATTATAAAAAATGATTTGATGCCCATTCCCTGGCAAGAACGCGTAAATGTTGTACCTCGCGCCGAGTATCTGCGCAAGACGAGTTATTATGGCAATTTCTCCATCGCTCGTGGCAAGGATGCCGACAGTACTTTCACTTCTCAATGGATGATCAATCCTTTTGAATATCAATGGGATGAAAAGACAAAGCAGGAATATCTTGTAGAACACGATTGGGGCGTTATTATCGTGACCGCACCGCATGAAACTTATGGCGGGCATCACGTACAAGGCTTGTATCAAATGCATCATCCACGCCCGTTGCGCAAGAATAATGGCATTTCGATCTTCAGTGAAGGCTGGGGTTTGTACAACGAACAACTCATGCAGGAAACAGGATTCTTCCCGAATGAACGTATTCACTTACGGCAATTACAACTCCGACTGTGGCGCAACGCGCGCGTGATTTATGATGTGGGCATGCACAGCGGCCGCATGAGTTACGAAGAAGCCGT
>JANRME010000196.1:0-4854 GCA_033761835.1 Saprospiraceae bacterium | reverse complement strand
TTACATTTTACATTTTACATTTTACATTTTACATTTTACATTTTACATTTTACATTTTTAACCCTATTCAAAAAGAAATATCATGTCAGAATATAATATCTCCACTTTTGATCGTCGCTCTTTTATAAAAGTTTCTGCTTTGACGGGCGGCGGTATGCTGCTTGGGTTTCAATGGACGGAAGCTGCTACAAAGCTTGGCAATACTGCTTCAGCGGATTGGACAACGTATAATGCTTTTTTGAAAATCGCTAAAGATGGCATGGTCACCATCATGGCGCCCAATCCTGAAGTGGGTCAGAATATCAAAACGGCTTTGCCGATGATTGTGGCGGAGGAATTAGATATTGATTGGAAAAACGTAGTAGTCGAGCAAGCGCCATTGGACACTCAAAAATATACGCGGCAAGTAGCGGGTGGTAGTGGTTCGATTCGGGGCAACTGGGAAACGCTGCGTCGCGCCGGGGCTACCGTGCGCGAAATGCTCAAAGAAGCAGCAGCCCAGGAATGGCAAGTTCCTGCTTCAGAATGTACGACCGAAAACGGCATGGTGAAACATAGTTCCGGCAAATCTTTATCCTATGGGGCATTAGCAGAGAAAGCTGCACAATTACCTGTTCCAGAAAAAGTTACTTTCAAATCACCTACAGATTATAAAATCATTGGCAGCCGTGCTAAAAATGTGGATTTGAAAAATATTATCACCGGCCAGCAGAAATATGGGATTGATACGAAACGCGAAGGAATGCTGTATGCAACGATCCTGCGGCCGCCAGCTTTTGGTAAAAAACTCTCCAGTTTCGATGATACAGAAGCAAAAGCAATGCCTGGCATCAAGAATATCGTAAGTTTTGATAATAAAATAGCGGTAGTGGGTACATCCACTTGGGCAGTATGGCAAGCGAAGAAAAAATTGAAAGCAACCTATACGGATGAAGGGAAGCTCGAAACGACCGAGGATTATATGGAAACCATGAGCAAATTGGCAGCAGAAAGCTCTAATGAACCCAAGCGTAAAGATGGAGATGTGACAGCAGCCTTAGCCCAAGCAGATAAAGTCTTGGAATCGATTTATACCGCGCCATTCCTGCCGCACGCACCGATGGAACCTATGAATTTCTTCGCGGATGTAAAGGAAAATAGTGTCGAATTGCACGGCCCCATCCAGACGCCAGCTGGCGCAAGAAAAGGCGTTTCTGATTTACTCAAAATTCCGGAAGAAAATATTACATTGACCATGACCCGCATCGGCGGTGGCTTTGGGCGTCGTTTATATAATGATTTTGTAATGGAAGCTGCACAAGTTTCCAAAGCGGTACAAGCGCCGGTGAATGTAATCTGGACGCGCGAAGACGATATGTCCGGCGGCATTTATCGTCCGGCTTATGTCTATCATTATAAAGCGGGAATCAAGAATAATAACTTGACTTCCTGGTATTTGCGCTCAGCTTCTGTGAATTCCGGCAACGGCACACGGCCAGATAATTTCCCGGCAGGTGCGCTTGAGAATTGGCAAGTAGATTATAATAATTACGAATCGCCTATTACCATTGGTGCCTGGAGAGCTCCAACGCATAATTTTGTGGCTTTTGCGGATGAAAGTTTTCTCGATGAAATTATACATCAATTAGGCAAAGATCCGCTCGAATTTCGGCTGGAATTATGCGAAAAAGCAAAAACCAATCCTGGTGGGCCGGTAAGATTTAATCCTGACCGCTACGCTGGCGTGTTGAAATTAGTAGCAGAAAAGGCAGGTTGGGGTCAGCCAAAATCAAAAGGTGTTTATCAAGGCATTAGTGCGCATTTCTCTTTCGGCACTTACGTGGCGCAGATTGCAGATGTATCGGTGACGGATGGCAAATTGAAAATTCATAAAATAACCTGCGCAGTAGATTGCGGAATTGTTATCAATCAAAACGGTGCAGAGAATCAAATCGAGGGCTGCATTATGGATGGCTTGAGCCACGCCTGGTATGGGGAGTTGACTTTCAAAGATGGACAGCCAGAGCAAGCGAATTTCAACACGTATAAAGTGATGCGCATCAACGAAGCGCCAAAAGTAGAGGTTCATTTTGTAAAAAACGAAGAAAGTCCAATGGGCTTGGGAGAACCCGGATTGCCACCATTAGCAGCGGCTGTGGGCAATGCAGTTTTTAAAGCGACGGGCATTCGCGTACGAGAATTACCATTTAGTAAAACCGACTTGAGTTTGAAAGATAAGAACTCAGGATAAAATAGAAACAAAGGTATATGATGGACATGAGTCATCCCAAATTTTTTGCTGCACTCGTCCCGTAGGGACATAATATTGGTAGAAATGATCTATTGGCACCGATTTGCATGCCGTAGGTATGCCTTATAATGCGTACCTATGGCACGCCAAGACGTGTTTTATTGCAAATGTCTACCGATATTTTGCCCTCCAAAGGAGTCCTTCGTGACCTAACGGGGCATTTTTAAAATTCGGGATGACTCATATTTATTGTAATTGATCCTTTAATTGAATTGCTTTTTGATAATAAGTGTGTTGCGCATCTTCAAGAATTGCTACCAGCTTTGCGTCACATTCCTTCTGCTGCCCATCCGCCAAATAATCTTTACGGGCAGCAGTGATGTACCCTGAGCTCAATACAGTCGGGTTATTTCAAAATATTTATGCTGATATTTAGCGCTCATTTTTTACTTGTTTTAATGATTTTTTCATTCTGAAAAAACCATTTTTTGAGAATAAAATTTGACGCTCGGAAACAACTGTAAATCCTTGCTTTTCATACAATTTTTTAGCTTTTGGATTATCAAACGCTACATCTAACCATAAAGAAGTAAATTCTTTGGCAGAAGCCCACTCTTCAATAAAGCTGATGAGTTTTGTGCCGATGCCACCACCTCTAGCCGAGGAATCAACCGAAATATTTGAAATATACAAACCATCTATTTCTGATTTATTCTCCATTGATTTTAAAAAAAGCACTTTGAACCATAGTGCAAACAGCTCAAGAATTGAAAATGCTTGGCTGTAATCCTCATTCTCTTTTTGTTTGTCCTTTTTTTGAGGAGAATACGCCAGTAATATTCCTTGTATGTTATTGGCTGAGGGTTCATAGACCACAATATTTTGGTAAGAAAAAATATTATTTTCCCTGCTTACCAAACTTTCAATTTTCTTGATTGCCTTTTGTCGCTTACCAAACAGATAAGGAATAATACGATCCGTTTCGTAGATTAAACGAGCGATTGTGGATAAATCATCAAGCGTTGTTGCAAATCGTATCATAAGTATTAAAAAATTTATGCACTTATTTGATGTGGGTCAAATAATAATTGTTTAGAAAAATTAAAAATCTTATTCATCATACAACATCACAGCCCTTCCAAATACGCTTTGATATAGCTCAACGTTTCAGCGGTTCGGCAGGTGATAATGCCCGTGTGCCCTGTACCTACTATTTTTTTGTGAACATAATTGGGGAATAAGGAGGCTTGGTATTTTTCCTGAAAATCATAGCCAAGGTCTTCGCTTTGGTCGCTGCTGATGAATAAAACGTTGGGCTGAAACGAAGATAAATTGGTGGTATAATCATAATTGCCATCATATACCTCGCCTATGGCAATAGCAATAGCAGATGCAGCCCCTGCTCTGTAATTTAGCGAAGGACAATTTTGCCCTCTCGCCGCATTATTTGAAATGATATTGTAATCATAGCCAGGATTTAAGTAAATAAGATGTCGAAAATCCGCGTCGGGTTTTATAATTTGTGCAAATCCATTTTGAGAAAATAAATAGAAGAAAAAATATAATATGATTTGTTTTTTCATTTTATGAACGTTGATTTGATATGCTGTAAATAAAATTACACCAATAACTTATAATTTAAACCACAGGGGTGAGGCGTATTACAGAAGCTAAGTTATTTATTTTCAATTCAAAGCGCTGCAAAGCTTGTTTCCCGCTGTGGTTTAAGCTATTGTTCAAAATAAGGAGGTTATATTACCGATTGTAATAAAGAAGTCTTCCGCTACTGCTGCTCACCTACGTGAATTAAATTTGCCAAAATGATATAAATAGACGCCAGGTCTTGCTCGTTTTTAAAATCAGTATTAGAAAAAACCAGTGCGCCCACGTTGGTCGTTTTGTTAAAATACATATTGGTGTACATACCTGCAGCTTCGCCTCCGTGTCCTGATACGCTGATGTCGATAAGCGGCGCGTCCACATCCCAGATCAGTCCTCTTTTTGTACCTCCAATTTGCTCCCGCAGCATCTCCTTGACAGTAGCAGCACTCAGTATTTGCGTACCGTTGAGCGATCCGTTATTCATGATTGCCCGCAGAAATTTGGACATATCCTGCACGTTGCTACGCAAGCCACCTGCCGGATACAGCGACATGGTGTAATTTCCCCAGGGAGTACCGTTTACCTGATACATCTGGGATAATTTATTCGTTTGGAAATCAGCCAATCGGAAGCTGGTGTTATTCATACCCAGCGGTTGAAAGATGCGCTCTTTGGCATACTGATAAAAAGGCTTGCCCGAAACGTGTTCCACCATCAGCCCCAGCAGCGCTACGCCAATATTGCTATAAATTTCTTCCGCACCAGGTTTCTTTTTGTTATACGTTTTTGAGTTGTAAAATGTGCCGTTTTTCAGCAAAAACGCAGCGCAAAAATCTTTTAAGCTCAACGCCGCATCCGTCTCTATACCATAGATAGTCGCGAGATTTGGTTCTAATACTTCTTCAAAATAGGCGTCCGTAATACTGGACTGGTGCGTCATCAACTGGCGCGGAGTAATGCGTTCATTCGGAAAATTTGGATTTTCCACCTTGAAAGGAAGGTAATCGTTGATATTTCCGTCC
>JANRME010000195.1:0-8943 GCA_033761835.1 Saprospiraceae bacterium | reverse complement strand
GCTATTTATAGAGGATTAACTGAGTCTAAATGGATATTTATCAAACCGAAGAATTAGAACTTGATATTGCCGGAATTCCTATTAAAATATTGCAAATTACGAATGTCGATGATTTGTATGAACGCTTGATTGCTAAAGGCGAAGGGCACGAAGACGTGCAGGACGAACGCATCCCTTACTGGGCGGAGCTTTGGCCGGCGGCGATTGGACTGAGTGAACATTTAGTAAAATCAAATGTAATAAAACCTGGAATGACCGTGCTGGAAATAGGCTGCGGCTTGGGTTTGCCGGGAATCATTGCAACGAAATTGGGTGCAAATGTAATATTGACGGACTATCTGGAAGAAGCTTTAACTTTTGCAAAATGTAATTCTGAGCTAAATAATTTAAATGAAATCAAATTTAATATAATGGATTGGCGCAATCCCTCCCCTATTCTTGCAGCGGATATAATATTAGCATCTGATATAACATATGAAAAACGTTTTTTTGAATTTTTACCAAATGCTTTTCGTACGCTTTGCAAGCCTGGAGGCAGCATCATAGTGAGTGATCCCGACCGCGAAGCAGCTAAAGATTTCTTCGATTCAATTGAAAACGAAGGCTTTACAAAACAGTTATTTACTTATGACGTCCGGCCACTCTTAGGTGGAAAAAATGTTACCATTAAGGTATTTCATCTGCAACCAAAGTAGCACCTTCAGGGTCATTATAGTGATCTTCTCCTTCCCATTTTGCTACTACCGCACTTGCCAGACAATTTCCAATCACATTCGTCGCGGTACGCGCCATGTCCATCAATTCGTCTATCCCGAGGATGATAAAAATAGGTTCTACCGGCAAACCAAAGGATACCGCTGTCCCCATCAGAATCACCAAAGACGCGCGCGGCACGCCCGCTACGCCTTTGCTGGTGAGCATCAGGGTAAATACAATCAATAATTGCTGCCCAAAACTCAAATGGATATTAGCCGCTTGTGCAACAAAAATGGTAGCCAGTGAAAGGTAAAGCGTTGTGCCATCGAGGTTGAAGCTATACCCTGTGGGCAATACAAATGCAACGATACGGCGCGGAATGCCAAATTTTTCCATTTGCTCCAGGGCCTTCGGTAAGGCTGCTTCAGAACTCGTGGTAGCAAAAGCCAACGAGACTGGTTCGGCTATGGCTCTTATAAATTTTCGAATCGGCAATTTAATAATTAAAGCTACTGGTAGCAATACGACCAGGATAAATACAATCAGCGCCACATACAGAGTGGCTAATAGTTTAAACAGGTTATACAACACGCCAAATCCCATGTGTCCGATAGTGTAGGCAATAGCAGCACCTACTGCAAATGGCGCAAAATACATTACGATATTTGTAAATTTAAACATTGCTTCTGAAAGCCCTTCCGCAAAACCAAGCATCGTTTCACGGGGTTTGCCTTTGAGCATTGCCACCCCGATTCCAAATAAAATGCTAAACACCACGATCTGTAAAATCTGGCCTTCGTACACCGATTTAGCAATATTTTCAGGGAAAATATGTAGGATGATGTCTTCCCAGCTTTGTTTCTGTACATTTACAGGCGCTTGCTCGGCGGTCGGCATCGGCGGAATTCCTACCCCAGCTTTGCTAATATTAATAGCAGCCAAACCAATGAAGAGCGCAATCGTCGTGACCACTTCGAAATAAATCAAGGATTTGATCCCCATCCGACCTACTTGTTTCAGATCAGCGTGACCGGCAATACCCACTACCAACGTACCAAAAAGTAGCGGCGCGACAATGGTTTTGACCAAATTCAAAAATATCTTGCTGACAATACGCAGGTTCTGAGAGAATGCAGGAAAATCGTGTCCGATTTCCGCGCCAATGACCATGCTCACCAAAATCCAGGTTGTCAGGCTTTTACGATGCCATGAATACCAACCGAGTGAGAACATAGCAATCCAACGAAAAATCGTCGGAATCAAGTTAGGCATAGCCACCCAATTGTATTCATCCAATAAAGTAATCAGCGCGGCAACTGCAAATGCGCCCAACATAAAAAAAACAACGTAACGTGGAACTTTGGTAGGAATTGGGTCGTCTTTTGCAGCTTCCACGACCAGTTTTCTCATTTCATCCATTGGTGATTTGTTTTAGGACGGCTAAAAATAAGGATTCTCCTTAAAATACAAAGTCTAAAATCAGATTAATCCTATTTTCAGTTAAATATAGAGTACGGATGAATGAATTAAAACCTGATTTTCAAATAGTTGTACTTCCGATTTCTGCCTTCCAGTTTCAATTTGATATAATATCTAAAATTGCATCCCAATGACCGCCATCATTCTGCCTGTTTTCCCATATTCAGCGCGGTGCGAGAAGAATTGTTCATTGTGCAAAACTGTTGAAAACGTTGAAACCTCCACCTGTGATTCGGGTATGCCAAATTCTAACAACTGATCTTTATTGCCGCTTTTTAAATCCACAAAAAATTTATTTTTCATATTATCAAAATGCTTAAATTCATTCGGAAAATAGTCAGCTACATCTGCATCCACTTCATAGCTACATTCGTCAATACAAGCGCCGATAAAGGCAAAACAATCCGTTGGCTCGGTACCGAATTGCTGCTGCATGACTTGCAATGTTTTAAACAGAATCCCATCCACTGTGCCGCGCCAACCTGCATGCACCGCCGCCACTACTTCCCTTGCAGCATCATAAATCAAAATCGGTGTGCAGTCGGCAACGCTTACCGCCAGAAAAACATTTTTCTGATCCGTTACTAATGCGTCAAAGCCTTTGTAATCGCCTGGTTCTATGGCATATAATATCTTATCACCATGCACCTGATGCGAAGTCGCCAATTGAGCCAGGTCAATCCCTTGCCCATGAAAAAAACGTTTCCGGTTTTCAATCACATTCTCTATCGCATCCCCTACTCGAAAACTAAGATTTAAGCTACTGAAAGGCGCTTCGCTCACGCCGCCATTCCGAGTGCTTTGCGTTGCAATGATATTGGAAAAGGAATCAAAAATAGTTGGTTTATGATATAATTCATTCATATTTCTATTCAACTTTTAAGCTCCTCAGCTCTTAAACTTTAATTTTCTAAACAACTCCCAAACCACAATCCCTATACAAACCGAGATATTTAGTGAATGTTTCGTGCCAAACTGGGGAATTTCAATCGCTGTATCTGCTATTTCCATCACCGTATCACTTACACCATTTACTTCATTACCAAACACTAATGCATATTTATAATCTTGTTGCAAGTCGAAATTTTGCAATAAAATACCTCCTTCCGCTTGTTCGATTGCAATAATTTTATAATTATTTAACTTTAGCTTTTTAATTACATCTATTGGATCTTTTTCATATTCCCATTCGACGGATTCCGTTGCGCCGAGGGCTGTTTTGCTAATTTCCTTATTAGGTGGCTGCGCGGTAATGCCGCAAAGCATAATTTTTTCAATCGCAAAAGCATCTGCTGTGCGAAAGGCCGAACCCACGTTGAGTGCCGAGCGCACATTGTCCAAAACCACTACAATCGGCGTTTTCGGCTGTCTTTTAAATTCTTCTACACTCGGTCGCTGGAGTTCAGTGACGGTCAGTTTGCGCATATTTATAAAATTGTTTTCGCCCAATGACATTCGGAGTTACTTATAATCATCACGCGTGGGTCGGAACACATCTATCACATAACAATCACTCAACGCGCGCGCAGAATGTGGCATACTGGGCGGAATCGCTGCGCATTCGCCTGCTTTGCACACATGGGTTTCGCCGCCAATCGTCATTTCCAGTTCGCCGGAAATAACATTCGTCACTTGTTCGTGAATATGATGATGCTCCGGTAACACACCGCCCTTGTCAATTCGCACGTGGGCAACTGTTACGCCATCGGTATGAATCATTTTGAAATGAAATCCGGGTAGGATTTCTTTATCAGGAATATCAGATAATTGAATAAATGGACTCATTTTATTATATTTTTATAAGGCAAAAATAATAATTTTGCAAATCAAAAAGCTTTTATTAATTGAGTCTATGCCAAAGTTATCAACCATTCCAATAAGGTAGGGTTTTCAACAAAGCCTGATTTTTTGTACAACAGAACAGCTTCTTCGCTCGACCAGACAATTAAAAGTTCTAATTTTTGACCAACTGCCCAGGATTGGACTGTTTGAAGCAATTCTTGACCAATACCCTTTCCTCGGAAAGCAGGTTTAGTATAAAAATTAGTGAGATACCCAAAATAGTTGCCGATTTTATCAGGGCGAGGTATAGTTGGAATAAGCTGTATGCTTACCATTGCTACTATTTCATTTCCTATTTCTACCAACCAATGTACCCACTTCTGTTCCAAAGAATTGCGAAAAAATGTAGCACATTCCTTCAAAAATAAAGCTTTGGGCATCGCACTCAAATGAATAGCGTCGTATTGAAATTCCCAACGCAATTCAGCAAAGGCAAAGGCATCTGCTTCTTCCGCGTTTCGTATAATCATATTAACAATTTTCTTTTTCCGGCAACAAATCTTAAACCGGAAACTTAAAAACTCTTTAATAACATTACTGCGTTTTCCATCATGCGCGTTGGGCCGCGCCAGAACATACGGAATTGGGTATTGTCCAACAAAAACACCACTTTGCCTTGCCCCATCGGCAGCACACCGGCGAAGGTATTACCCGCGATATTTTTCTGGTTTTCTTCATTCGCATAGCCGGCTACAAGGAGGTTATCCTTGTTATAAGTGCCTACCGTTTGCAAGTCGGGGTCTGGTTTGAATGCCAAATTATCATATTTCAAAGTATAAAGTTCTTTGTCCATGCCAAAAGCCAACGGATGCGTGGTATCAAGTTTGGCATTGAATGCTGTGCCTGGAACGCGTTTTTTGCCAAAGAAATCGGTTCGGTCTGCAAAAGGCAGCATCGTAGCGGCTTCGCTGGAATCGCGCTTCAGTTCCAACAATTTTACACTTGTCATTTTAGAACGCTCATTTGTAAAAAAGGGCGCAGCATCTTCGGTTGCAATCAAAACGCCACCCGCTTGTACCCAAGCTTTGAGTTGATCTAATTGATCCTTGCCAAAGAGTTGATTCAAGCCATTGCCGCCGCCAGGAAGGATCAACACCTCATAATCCTTTAAATCAACGCTGCCACCAAATTTTGGAATCGCTGTTTGTCTTAAAAGGGATGATTTGATACGCTCTACGGGCAATTTGATTTCTTGGTCAAACAAGAAAGAAATCTGACCTGCGGTTAATGAACTAAACGGCCGATCCACCATCAGCGCTACTTTTGGTTGCAAAACAGGGCGATTGCGCGTGGAGGCCAAATCATAACCATCTAACATTCTTCCAGTATTATGACCATCAATATTGACGCCAGCCTTTTCGGCAATTTCCTGCATATCTTTTTGAATATCAGCCGCTTTTTCCAAATTTCGGCCTCGCAGAATAATCAAACTTCCGGCCCCATATTTTCGAGCGCCATCGGTAAATGGCTCGGATGCAGCGCGAACACGGTATTCCTTTTCCCAAAGCATCGCCAAGGCCCGTGGCGCATGGCGTTGCTTCCATTCAATAACGTAAGCGTATTGTGGATTTGGATTATTTACTTTGCCGACATGCGTTGGAGCTGTTTTTACTTCTTCAGACGTAATTTTCAAAGCAGTATTCGTAGCATAAGCATCCAAATTATAAGCAATCGGCGCAGACCAGGTTGCCATATCATACATCACCGAATCTTCAATCACCATATTGCGTTCCATGATACTGTTGATAAATAAATAGCGCGGCTGATTGGTAGATATGATATACGTTCCTTTCGGGAAAACTTTGCGCTCGGATTTGTTGGTTCTAAAATTTTTTGCATCGGCAACTGTAATATCCGCAGTAGCGCGTTCTACTTTAATATTATGATGTAATAGAATATGAATAACATCATATAAATAGTTACTATTATCATCCGGTAAGAAATAAGCCTTCGTAGGAGATTTGCTATTCTTGGGATTCCAGGTATCATAACTATATCGTAATAAAGCCTCTTTATTATTTAATGTCGCTTTGATCGTAGCAATAGAGGTCGAAAAATGATCAAAAACGCGCTGTTGTAAAGTCAGCACCGTGCCATCATCTGTTTCAACCGCAATACCGGAATTACCGCCGCCTTGCTCCGTGAGCATTCCAATAGCGCCTTGCACGCTGGGATAACTTGAACCATAACCTGGATAGAAAAAATCAAATGCATCACGGGTGAAATAATTGATCTGGAATTTGTCAAATACTCGAATATTGGCTTTGCCAAAAGTATCGCTCCAGGCTTCGTAACTATCGGGCAATAATTTATTGCGCGGCGTCGTACCTGGCATCGTAAAATAATTACTATTATAGCCTTGCTCATGATAATCGGTGTGTACTTGTGGCATCCATTTTTGATATTCTTTTGTTAAATCGCGCCCTTCAGGATGCACGCCCCAAACCCAATCTCGATTGACATCAAACCAATAATGATTGCTGCGTCCACCGGGCCAATCTTCAAAATGTTCCATATCATTAGGTTCGTAGCCGGTCACATTGCGTCGCACCGAGTTGTACCATTGCACATAGCGATCGCGCCCATCGGGGTTGATGCAGATATATAGAATAATTACCATATTATCAAGAATATTCTTGGTTTCCGCATCGGTAGCAGCTGCCAAGCGGTACGCTACTTGCATCGCCGCCTCGGTAGAAGAAGCTTCATTGCCATGAATATTATAACTATATGATAAAAATATTGGGTCGTTTTTAATAATTTGTTCGGCTTCGGCGGTGCTTGTTGTAGTAGGATCGGTCAATTTTAAATGTCGAGTACGGAGTTCTTCCAAACGAGCGTGATTTGCTTCTGAAGTGATTACAAGATTTAGCAGCGGGCGATGCTCATAAGTTCTTCCGTATTCATTGATAATCAACTTATTAGAAGCAGCATCCAAAGCTTTGAAATAATTGACAACTTCGGCATGAACGGTGAAGCGTTCGCCCATTCGATAGCCTAATACTTTCTCCGGCGATGGAATATTGGCATCATAAGGCAGGTTTGGCTCGTAGGCCAGGCGCTCGTCGAAAAGCTTGAAATCCTTTTGTGTTTGCGCATTCAGCAAATGAAATAGCAGTAATAAGGGTAGTAGGAGTTGGAGTTTTTTCATGGTGAAAAGTGTATTAAAATGAATTTAAAAGTCTTTTCACAAACATAAGATGAAAGGCGGGAATTACAAACTACAATCCCTGACATTCTACACATTTGGTATCCCGCTGTAAGCTAAATTTCAAAAGCGCCCAAGCCATTGGATATCCTCCTGAGGGGTGAGATATTCACATCATAAGCAAGATTAATTGCCATATTCCAGCATTAGCACTTACTGCCATTGCGGCCCTTGGAGCACAAAAAACTGACGGATAGTAATACCTCGCTTATTCAATTCTATGTAATTGCACTAAGTTATAATCATTATTCAAACAATTAATTATCAATCAATTATATATTGATTGTCGCCCAATTTTTTCTAGATGCGCCTCGCCCCATTCACAGATTGCATTAATCAAAGGTAAAAGTGTCTGCCCATAGGCTGTCAACGCATATTCTACTTTTGGAGGCATTTCTGGAAAATAGGTGCGCTCAATGATTTCAACGCTTTCCAACTCACGCAATTGTTTGCTTAAAATCCTTGCAGAACAGGTTTCAAATAACGCCATCAATTCACCAAACCTTTTAGGAGAGGCTTGTAAATAATATAATATGCTTGCTTTCCACTTTCCACCGATTACTTCAAATGTGGCATCAACCGGGCAATCATAATATTTTTTCGGCATAATTTTTAGTTTATTTACAAAGATATAAAAAAGAAAAAAGTTACAAAGAAACAACTAAGTTACACAGAAGTAAGTATCTATTAGCATTTTACAAATTAGGCTTAGTTTTGCATCAAAAAAATTAATATCATGAAAGAACTAATTTTTATCAACTTGATAATAATTTTTATCAGTTGCAATTCATCCAACCCTATTGATAAAGAAGCCACCTTCCGGCAAACCAAGGCTGCCAATGATATTTCTTTACAAGGGCATATTGAAAAGAATGCTGCAAAAATTTACGCCATCTATAGCGATAATGCTATTTTGCTTCCGCCTGGCGGCGTAGCGCCCATTCAAGGAAAACAGGCTATCCAGGAATATTATAATAATAGCTTAAAATCACCTGGCTCCACCCTGGACATAACAACAGAAAACATTCACTATGAGGTGATTGATGAAAATCATGCTCAAGAAGTAGGCCGCTATAACATTATTTATAAAGCCGATACCGCCCAAGTAATTACAGAAATCAAAGGATATATGCTTATCAATTGGGAAAAAGTAAATGGCGAGTGGAAAATTAAAATAGATATGTGGCATTAATAAAATAGTTGTCAGGAATGACAAGTGATGGCATTGCTTAATGTGATGCCATCACTTTTTTTTTCGTAAGATAAAAGTTCAGTAACGTTTATGTGAATTTCACTTGAAGAAATAAAAGATTTGTGTATTTTTCAACAATTTAAAATCCGACTCAATATGAAAAATAAATCTATACTTAAAACATTGACAATCACTCTATTCTTATTTACTGTTTTTAATGGTTTTGCCCAGGAAGGTTCGAGTATCAGTTTCGAGCAAGTCATTTCTTTGCGCAATGTTGGTAGCCCGATCTTGTCACCTGATGGTAAGCATATTGTTTTTACAGTAAGCAGCACCGATTGGAAAGAAAATGGCTACGATACCGAAATCTGGCTGGCCCGCGATGGGGAAGAGCCCTTTCAACTTACCCGCACAGCCAAAGGCAGCAGCAATTCACCCAAATGGTCGCCCGATGGTAAATGGATCGCCTTTACGGCAAATCGCAACGATAAAAATCAGCTTTTTGTCATCCGACTCAATGGTGGCG
>JANRME010000194.1:0-59246 GCA_033761835.1 Saprospiraceae bacterium | reverse complement strand
GTGAGCGAGATCGGGTAAGACATTATTTCAAATTTTGAAGCGCTTTCTCCAAAGGAATTGCTTGAACCGTCCCATTCAAAATATCAGCTTCTCTTTTATCCAATTCTTGTTTCCATGCTTCCGATAATTCAAAAGGCGATTCATCAAGCGATGGCACATGGGCTATCACATCCAAGAAAAATTGCATCAATTCGACTTGCTCCTTTCGAGGTAATTGAAGAAATATATCCTTGATTTCAGCAGCTTGTGCCCCCATAAATTTGCTTTTTTAGAAAATAATATTATTCAAAAATACACATTTTTTAACGTTTTTTAAATAAGCATAGTTTCTCTTTTCTTAAAATAGTATGCATTTATGATAAATAATGATCTGCCTAAAAAAACTGGGCAGCTTTTTTTATTTTCGGGAAAATCATTTGTCAAATAGGAATAGCCGAACAAGTTTGTCATATAAATTCATTAACCAAACTGCTAATCCATGAGAAATTGGAAACTTATCACTATTATCCTTCTGTCGGGCGCCACAAATTGGGGCTTTGCCCAAAAAGACGTAACGTACCAGACGCCGCCCAAAGCAATCGCTGATCTTATCGATGCGCCACTGACGCCGACAGTGAGCATTGGTCCTGATGAAGAAACGATCTTGTTACTAAGCCAACCGGGTTATCCTTCAATCGAAGAGGTAGCGCAAGAAGAACTGCGTATCGCCGGCATTCGCATCAATCCGAAAAATAATGCTTCCAGCCGTGCCGTCTATAGCGATGGCATGAAATTGCAATCCATTAGCTCCGGCAAAGAGCGTGCCGTTAGTGGCTTGCCGCAAAATGCGCGTATCCAGAATGTGCAATGGTCGGTGGACGGCAAAAAAATTGCTTTCACAAACAACACCGCTACCGGCGTTGAACTTTGGATGTTGGATGTGGCTACTGCTGCCGCTAAAAAATTGACCGAAGCGATTATCAATGACGCCATTGGCAGTACTTTTGAATGGTTACCTGATAATCAGACGATTATTTACAAATCTGTTTTGAGCAATCGTGTCGAAGCTCCCAAAATGGGTGCTGCGCCCAAAGGACCAATCGTACAATCCAATGAAGGTGACGCCGCTCCGGTACGCACGTATCAGGATTTATTGCAAAACCCTTATGATGCATCCCTGTTTGAATATTATACGACCTCGCAGTTGATGACCATAAATATCGCTACTGGAAAGAGTGCAAAATTTGGTGATCCAGGCATTATCAGCAATGTAGAACCCTCTCCCGATGGGAATTATCTGCTTATTACAACTGTCAAAAGACCATTTTCTTATATGGTGCCGTTCAACAGCTTTCCGCAAGAGTACACTATTTTTGATAAAATGGGCAACAAAGTGCGCATGGTCGCTGACATTCCACTCGCTGAAAACATACCAAAAGGTTTTAATGCGACTCGCGAAGGCCCGCGTAGCTTCAGTTGGCGCGCCGATACTCAGGCTACTTTGTACTGGGTGGAAGCTCAAGATGGTGGCGATCCTAAGCGCGAGGTAATGGTACGCGATAAGATGTTTTATCTGGAAGCACCATTTAAGGGCAGCCCCAAAGAAGGTATCTCCTTCAAATTCCGTTATGGTGGCGTGATATGGGGTGATGGCAATCTGGCAATGGCCTTTGAACGCTGGAACGCAACGCGCCAGGAAATTGTCAGCCAATGGAGTCCTGATAAGCTGATGGGCAGCAAACAAGTAGTTTTTGATCGTTTGTACGAAGATCGCTACAATGATCCTGGAAGTTTTGAAACCAAGCGCAATCAATATGGCCGCAATGTATTGCTTACTGCTAATAATAGCAAAACACTCTACCTCTCAGGTCAAGGCGCTTCCCCGGAAGGCAATCGCCCGTTTGTGGATGAATTTGATTTGGCGAGTAAGCAATCGAAGCGCTTGTGGCGTTCGGAGGCTCCATATTATGAAGTGCCGATTTCCATTCTGGATGCTTCAAAAGGCACCTTGATCACACGCCGTGAATCGAATACCGAGCCACCAAACTATTTTATCCGCGATTTGAAAACCAGCAAAATGCGTCAGCTAACCAAATTTGACAACCCTTTCAAGGTGTTGGAAGGTGTTTCTAAAGAATTGGTTAAATACAAACGCGCTGACGGAATCGAACTATCAGGAACGCTCTATTTGCCGAAAGGCTACAACAAAGACAAGGATGGGCCACTGCCGACCTTGATGTGGGCGTACCCACGCGAATACAAAACTGCGGAAGCTGCGAGTCAGGTGACGGGTTCTCCTTATGAATTTACCCGTATTAATTCGGGTTCGCCATTGTTCTGGATTACGCAGGGTTATGCTATTTTTGATGGATTTAGTATGCCGATTTTGGGCGAAGGCGATCAAGAGCCGAACGAGACTTTTGTACCGCAACTCCGCATGAATGCTGAATCAGCCATCAATAAATTAGTAGAAATGGGCGTCACCGATCGCAATCGAATAGCGGTGGGTGGTCACTCTTACGGCGCGTTTATGACTGCTAACTTATTGGCACACACTGACTTATTTGCGGCCGGCATCGCCCGAAGCGGTGCTTACAATCGTACACTGACGCCGTTTGGTTTCCAAAGTGAAGAACGCACTTTCTGGGAAGCGCCGGATGTTTATAATACGATGTCGCCATTTATGTACGCCGATCAAATCAAAGAACCGATTCTACTCATTCACGGTGAAGCGGACAATAATTCCGGTACATTCCCGATTCAGAGCGAACGCTTTTATGCGGCTTTGAAAGGGCACGGCGCTACGGCCCGCTTGGTGATGCTACCGGCTGAAAGCCACGGCTATCGTGCAAAAGAGTCTATTATGCATATGCTATGGGAAATGAATTCTTGGATGGAAAAACACGTGAAAAATAAAGGTAAGAATGGAAGCGTAAAACCGTAGGCAAAGTTGGAAGCACAAGGTTAAATGGTATAAAATTGAAGAGGGCAGCGGGAATTATCCTACTGCCTTCTCCATTTTACTTTCAAATTTCTACTCTCAAATTTTTTATCCTCCTCTTCTTCTTTTCACCGCTGTATTTGTTTTTTTAGTCGTGACGCTGTTGCCTCTTTTACCTGTGACCTTAGTCGTTGTGGTAGTGCGTTTGCCAACTACATTTCCTCTTCTACCTTTGACAACGGTGGTTCTGGTGTGTACCACTTTCGAACTGGTGCGGCGCGGAGCATATACTTTATGTGCGCGAACAACACGATGGGTCGTTACCACATGATAATGCCGATGGAACGGGCGAACATTAACGTGGAAAACGCGCCAAGGATGCGGACGCCAGGGACGCCACCAGGTAGGGTAGTAGCTCCATCGCCATGGTGATACCCAAACGCGGTAACCAGGGGCATATACAAAGCGAACGGAAGGCCAAAGCCATACGTTAACCACCACACGAACCATCTCTTCATCTATGGATGGGCCTCCTCCCTTTTTTGTTGGTTCTTCTTCAAATGGTTCGACGATCACTTGTTCGCCATAAATATCTTCGTCACCGATGATTTGTAGGATCGCTTCTTCGTTGCCTTGTTTTTCGATTTCAATTACAGCAATATCCTGCGATTCGCTAGCGCTGACAGGCACTTGCAGCACAATGGCGTGTACATCGCCATCCATATTGTCCACCACGCGAATGTAATCAATGTCGCCATCTTCGTTCAAGTCGAGGTTGTTCACGTTATTGCTTTCCGTGTTCAGCAATTTTTCAAAATCTTCCAGGGATTGCGCCTTTTTAAAAAGCTCAATTGCTCCTTCGAGACTAAAATTATCTCCTGGTAAGCCGGTGCTATCGGCAGGATCAACATCTTGAGCAAGAACTGATGTTGTAAAAAATAAAACGGTTAGGACGCTCCAAAAACCAAGTTTCATGTAGGTTTTCATGTGTTTGAAAGTTTTATGATGAAATGAGGCGAATTTTCATTGATAATTGACCATTTATCATTTTATAAAATGCAAACATGATGGTATGACTCAAAAACAAGTTTTGGGTTTAATCAGAAAAAGAGATTATTGCAATACATGAGAATTCAGGGAATTAAAAAAAGGCAGGCAGCTCTATAAAAGCTGCCCAAATTTGCTTTATCCACATTTAAAATAAGAATAATTATGCTTTTTCCATGATGCCATTCGAAAACATAGGCTGATACAATTGCCCTTCAAGAATGGTCCGAGAGATCACAATTCGCTGCACTTCAGAAGTGCCTTCATAAATTTGAGTAATCTTCGCATCGCGCATCAAACGTTCTACATGGTATTCTTTTACAAAGCCGTAGCCACCGTGTATTTGCACTGCTTCTACCGTATGCTTCATTGCCACTTCTGAAGCGAAAAGCTTCGCCATCGAACTGGCAGTAGCATAATCCATCCCTTGATCTTTCATCCAAGCGGAGCGATAGACCATCAGCTTTGCGGCTTCGATTTCGGTAGCCATATCCGCTAATTTAAATGCAATCGCCTGGTGCTGACTAATTGCTTTACCAAATGCCTTCCTTTCTTTGGAATATTCCAAGGCCAATTCGTAGGCACCTCCGGCAATGCCCAACGCCTGCGCCGCAATACCAATGCGCCCTCCTTCCAAGGTTCTCATTGCAAATTTGAAACCAAAACCATCTTCGCCGATACGATTGGCTTTCGGCACTTTTACGTCGGTGTACATAATCGAATGTGTATCCGAAGCACGAATACCGAGTTTATCTTCCTTCGCCCCAATGACTACGCCGTCCCAATTGGTTTCAACCAGCAACGCATTGATGCCGCGGTGTCCTTTCTCAGGGTGCGTTTGCGCCATGACAATATGTAGTTTAGAAGTGCCACCATTGGTGATCCAGTTTTTAGTGCCGTTGAGGAGGTAGTGGTCGCCCATGTCCACAGCAGTTGTACGCTGACTGGTTGCATCGCTACCCGCTTCTGGTTCGGAGAGGCAGAACGCGCCAATCCATTCGCCACTGGCGAGTTTGGGTAAGTATTTTGCTTTTTGTTCTTCGGTGCCAAATTTTTCGATTCCCCAGTTGACAAGTGAATTTTGCACCGACATAATCACCGAGCAAGAACTATCCACTTTGGAAATTTCTTCCATCGCCAATACGTAAGAGAGTGTATCCATACCGCCGCCCCCGTATTCCTCCGGCAACATCATGCCAAAGAAACCAAGCTCCCCCATTTTGCGCACTTGTTCGGCAGGGTATTGCATTTTCGAATCGCGTTCGATCACGCCTGACTTCAATTCCATTTGAGCGAAATCGCGCGCCGCCTGTTGTACCGCGAGGTGTTCTTCATTCAGTTCGAAAAACATATGGTCTGCTTTAGTTAGGTAGTAAAATAATTTATCAGCGAATTTACGCTAATTTTTGAGAATGGGCAAATGGAAAGCTTGTCAATTCGCAGCATAAAATGCGCCTTTGTCCACGATTTCTAATAAGGTGCGGAAGGCAACAAATTTGCCCTTGAATTTTTCATTTACATCCGCTTGTAGCTTTGGTGCAAAATTCGTTCGATACAACTCAAAAGTAGCCATATCGGTAGCATAATATTGTATCGCATACGTCACGCCATCGGCTTCGTCCATGCCCAACAAGCGCCCCATGCGGTATTCGAGGAACATGCCGGTCGCCATCACATCCGGGATATGTATGTCTTTCATCCATTGTAACCATTCCTGATGTGATTCGTGGTCTATTTTTATCGTAACATTATATAATATCATAATTAAGTTGAAATATTAATACATCAAATGATTAATTTACAAATCAGTAGCCAATTTAATACTTTTTAAAAATATTATTCACCTCTCACCTTATCCCAAAGTCCCGAGGTCACCAAATCACAGTCTTTTAATCTCTGCTCCCAGCGCATTTAATCGCTCATCAATTTTTTGATAGCCACGATCAATTTGATGAATATTATGAATAACACTTCTTCCACGCGCCGACATAGCCGCAATCAGTAAAGCCACCCCTGCACGAATATCAGGCGAACTCATCTCGATGCCGCGCAACTGGAATCTTCTGTTCAAACCAATCACCGTGGCTCTATGTGGATCGCAAAGAATAATCTGTGCCCCCATATCAATTAGTTTATCTACAAAAAACAGGCGGCTTTCAAACATTTTTTGGTGAACCAAGACGCTGCCTTTCGCTTGAATTGCCAACACCAATATGATGCTCATTAAATCCGGGGTAAAGCCGGGCCAAGGTGCATCATAAATCGTGAGGATCGAACCATCCATAAAGGATTGAATTTCATATTCTTCCTGAGCTGGAATGTAAATATCGTCGCCGCGAAATTCCATTTGTACCCCCATCCGCTCGAACACGCGCGGGATGATCCCCAATTCGTGGATTTGCGCATCCTTGATGGTGATTTCAGACTGCGTCATTGCCGCCAAGCCAATAAAACTGCCGATTTCAATCATATCAGGCAACATCCGATGCTCCGTACCACCGAGAGATTCCACGCCTTCGATTGTAAGCAAATTCGACCCTACGCCAGCAATCTTTGCGCCCATACGATTGAGCATTTTACATAATTGCTGCACATAAGGTTCGCTTGCCGCATTGTAAATTTCTGTCTTTCCCTCCGCCAGAACCGCCGCCATCACTACGTTTGCCGTGCCTGTCACCGAAATTTCATCCATCAAAATATACTTGCCTTTGAGTTTTGGCGCTTTTACATCATAAAAATTCAATTCTTCATTATAATCAAAATTAGCACCCAACTCTTCCAAGCCCAGCAGATGCGTATCCAAACGCCGCCGCCCGATTTTATCGCCGCCGGGCTTGGGCAGTACGGCCTTGCCATAACGTGCCAGCAGCGGACCGATGAGCATCACCGAACCCCTGATTCTATTGGCTTTCTTGCGAAAATCCTCGGTGTAGAGATAGTCGAGATTGACATCCTGCGCCGTAAATGCATAGGTATCCTCGGTTTGCTTGCGGACTTCCACGCCCAGACCTTGCAATAAATCAATGAGCAGCAGCACATCCTGAATGGCAGGCAAATTGCTGATCGTCACGCGCTCCGAAGTAAGCAGCACCGCGCTGAGTATTTGTAAAGCCTCATTTTTCGCGCCCTGCGGCGTAATGTCTCCTTTTAAACGTTTTCCTCCAATGACTTCAAATGCGTCGAGATTCATGTGGTGATTTTATGATATGATGATATAGTGATATTATGTTTTATGACATGATAAATGGTCAATTATCAATTGGAAATGATAAATGGATTTAATGCGCTTCATACCAACTCTCCCCTACACCCATGCCCACTAAAATCGGTACTTTCAGATTGGGAATCGCGTGTTTCATTTTATCTTCGATGATGGGTTTTACTTTTTCGACCTCCTCTTTCGGCACATCAAAAATTAATTCGTCGTGTACTTGCAGGATCATTTTGGTATTTAAGTTACTATTTTTCAATGTAGTATGAATATTATTCATTGCAATTTTAATCATGTCCGCAGCCGTACCTTGTATCGGTGTATTGATGGCGACGCGCTCGGCGTTGCTGCGTTCCAGCGAGCTTTTGGAATTAATATCCCGAAGGATTCTACGACGTCCCATGAGGGTCATCACGTACCCATTTTTACGAGCCTGCTCCACCGTGTCCACCATATAATGTTTCAAACCCTGGTATTGCTTGAAATACTGCTCGATCAATTCGCTTGCTTCGGTGCGTTTGATGCCGAGTTGCCTCGACAAATTGGTTGCACCGGCACCGTATATAATGCTGAAATTCACGGTTTTAGCGCGATAACGCTGTTCGGTTGTCACTTGATCAAAAGGCACTTCAAAAACCTTGGCCGCCGTAGCGCGGTGAATATCTTGCCCCGACTGGAATGCTTCCAACATCGCCTCATCGCCGCTGATCTCAGCAATTAAGCGCAATTCGATTTGAGAATAATCCGCCGAAAGCAATAAATGATGTTCATCTCTGGGGATAAACGCTTCGCGCACACGCGCCCCTTCGGGCGTACGGATGGGAATATTTTGCAGGTTCGGATTATTGGAACTCAAGCGGCCCGTGGCTGCCAGCGCCTGATTGAATGAGCTATGGATGCGCCCCGTGCGCGGGTTCACCATTTTTGGAAGGGCATCAACATAAGTGGATTTGAGTTTGCTCAAGCCGCGATATTTCAGAATATCCGCCACGATTGGGAAGTTGGCTGCCAGATCATTCAGCACATCTTCGTCGGTTTTATACTGTCCGGTTTTTGTTTTTTTGCCGCCCGGCGCTTTGAGTTTATCAAATAAAATCTCCCCTACTTGCTTCGGCGAACCGATATTAAATTTGCCACCGGCTTTTTCATAAATCATCTGCTCGGTTTCCACGATTTCCTTGTCCAATTCTTTGGAATAATCCGCCAGAAAATCAGGGTCAATGCGAATACCCTCAAACTCCATATCCACAAGGGTTTTGATCATCGGCGCTTCGATGTCGAGATAGAGTTTTTCCAGACCTTCCTTTTGCAACTTGGGTTCTAAAAATTCTTGCAATTGCAGCGTAATATCGGCATCCTCCGCGGCGTAATCCTTGACTTCTTCCACCGGGACTTCGCGCATGGTGATTTGCGTTTTGCCTTTGCCAATCAAGGAAGCAATCGAAACCGGCTGGTATTTCAAATACGTTTCCGCAAGGTAATCCATGCCATGCCGCAATTCCGGTTCCAGCAAATAATGCGCCACCATCGTATCAAACAAAGCGCCCTGCACTTCCACCCCGTACCATTTCAGCACAATCGCATCATATTTGATATTCTGACCAATTTTGCGAATCGCCTCATTTTCAAAAACAGACTTGAATTCATGCACCATTTTTCGAGCCTCCTCTTGATCTGCTGGAATCGGCATGTAGTAAGCCTCGCCCGCCTTCACGGCAAATGAAAACCCTACCAATTCTGCCTGATTGGCATCTACATTGGTGGTTTCGCTATCAAAACAAAATTCTTTTTGCTGTAATAGCAAGTCAATCAATTGCTTGCGAGCATCCGCCGTATCCACCAAATGATACGCGTGTGGCGTATTGTGGATATTCTTATCCGCGACCGAATGCGCGGGCGGCGCGGAGGCTTGCGGCGCGTTGCCTTCGTTATTGTCAAAAAGGCTGCCTTGTCTGCCGCCAGCAGAACTTGATCTTGTGTTGGATGCTTCGGACTCTTCCTCGCCTTCGCCTAGAATTTGATTCGCTAAAGTCCTGAATTCCAATTCTTTGAAAAGCTCTGCCAAAGCATCTTTATCAAAAGGGTCAATCGTATAAGCATCTTCTTCAAAATCAATCGGCACGTTGAGGTCAATCTTGGCTAATTCTTTCGACAAAAGCGCTTGCTCTTTGAATTCTTCCACGCGCTCGCGCTGTTTGCCCTTGAGCTTGTCGGCGTTTTGAATCAAATTTTCAACCGTATCAAATTCTTCCAGCAATTTCGCGGCTGTCTTCTCGCCAATCCCAGGAATACCGGGGATATTGTCAACTTTATCGCCCATCAAGCCAAGCATATCCACCACCTGGTCAATCCTTGCGATCCCCCAGTTTTCGGTCACTTCTTTTTCACCCCAGACCTCAACGCCATTGCCCTGGCGCGAGGGTTTGTACATAAAAATATTCGGCGACACCAATTGCCCGTAATCCTTGTCCGGCGTGACCATGTAAACCTTGTAGCCCTGCGCTTCCGCCTTTTTTGACAAAGTGCCAATCACGTCATCCGCTTCGTAATGATCCACACTCAAAATCGGAATTTTAAAAGCCTTCAAAAGCCTTTTGATATAAGGGAAAGCCACGCGAATATCATCGGGTTGCTCCTCGCGGTTGGCTTTGTATTCAGCAAACATGGTGTGCCGGAAAGTCGGCGTTGGCGGGTCAAATGCAACGGCAATATGCGTCGGTTTTTCATTATGAATCAAATCCCATAAGCTGCGCGTAAAGCCTGCCACAGCAGAGGTATTGACACCTTTAGAATTAATCAATGGTCGGGCGATAAATGCAAAATGGGCACGATACACCAGCGCGTGTCCATCCAGCAAGAAGAGTCTTTTGTCTTCAGACATGATGGTGATTTTGGAACAAAGATACGAAGTACGAAGTACGAAGTGCGATTTATGGAGGATGTTTTACTTTGGATTTTGAATATTTCAAATTATGCTATCAATTGATAAATCCCTCTCAAGTGTCGCCCTTGTTCGTTGTAATCCAGACCATAACCTATTACGAATTTTGGGGATATTTCAAAACCGACAAAATCCGCTTTCAAATCGCATTGTATGGCTTCTGGTTTAAGCAATAAGGTAGCAATCGTGACGGAGGCGGGTTGTTGCTTTTCAAGCCCTTGACAAAAAGAATATAATGTATTACCAGTATCTACAATATCTTCAACAATAATGATATGACGGCCTTTGATTTCGATTTTTGATTCTAAAGAAACAGTCACCTCCCCTAAAGATTGCAATCCTCGATAAGATGACATTCGCACAAAATCAATCTCACAAGGGCTTTCAAATGCCCGGATTAAATCGGCTGCAAATAAAAAAGCGCCATTCAAAACGCCTATAAACAGTGGATTTTTATCAAAATACAGTTCCCGAAGTTGCGTACCCATTTCCTGCACCCGCGCGCGGATGGCATCCTCATTTATCATTTCTTCAAAAGAAAGATCGTGTGCCTTAAAAGTCGGTTTCATCTATAAAAAGTTGAACTTGCTCCTTATTATTCCGTTCCGTATTTATCCAATAAATACACCAATGCCGTCATGGCCGCCGCACCCAATTCGAGTTCGCGCTTGTTCACTGCATCAAACGTGTCAATCGCGGTATGATGGTAATCGAAATAACGCTGCGAATCAGGATATAAGCCAATCAGAAGGCCTTTCTGACTGCGCAAAGGTCCAATATCTGCGCCGCCTCCGCCCAGGCTCAGGGTCAATCCATAAGGCTCCAGCAAAGGCAACCAATTAGACATATTTTTGAATTTTTTCTCAAAATCGGTCGCTTGGCTTTCAGCAGTAAAACCGCGTGGCGTAAAGCCGCCGCGATCAGATTCAATCGCCGCCAAATGGAATTCCTTATTTTTATTGGAAATTTCAGCGTAAGCTCGACCACCTGCCAATCCGTTTTCCTCGTTCATAAATAATACGCAACGAATCGTTCGTTTCGGCTTGTAATTCAATCGTTTAAATAGTTGCAATACATCCATCGACTGCACACAGCCTGCGCCATCGTCGTGTGCGCCTTGACCCACATCCCAGGAATCCAGGTGCCCACCGACCAGGATAATTTCTTCCGGTTTTTCGCTGCCGCGAATTTCGCCAATGACATTATAGGATAGTTTATCAGGATATTTTTGCGGATTGCATTTTATAAACACGCGAACAGATTCTTCTTTGAGCAATTCGCTTAATAAATTGGCATCATTTGTACTAATCGCAAGCGCCGGAACTGGCGTCACGCCTGCCTCATAACTCATGCCGCCCGTATGGGGAAAATCGTCATTGCGAGTTGTCATCGAGCGAACCAGAACGCCTATCGCGCCTTGCTTTGAGGCTCTGGAAGCGCCCGCGCCGCGTTGATCGACTGCGCCGCCATAAGCATTAAAAGTATTAATCTGAGTAGGATCCATCGGTCGATTATAAAAAACGATTTTTCCAGTGAGCGCCTGCGGGCCTAATTTATCGACTTCATCCAAACTTTGTACCTCCACTACTTCGGCAGCGATGCCGCTTTCGCCAGTGCCGACCGAATTGCCCAAGGCAAAAGCGCGCAGATTGACATCGCCCATTTTGCGGGAACTGATAATCTTCACCTGTTCTTTCTCTCCACGCACCCAATGCGGCACCATGCAAGGTTGCAGCCATACACTATCCAAATGAAGCGTGTCAAGCATTTGCTTCGTGTATTCCACTGCTGCTGCTGCTTGTGGCGAGCCTGCAAGCCGTCCGCCGATTCGAGTCGCCAAAAACTCCAGCCAAGGATAGCTGCGACCATCGGTTAGTGCTTCATCGTATATTTCTCGGATAAAAAAAGCGTCGTCGCTATTGGCATTTTGACCAAATATTGGTGTGCAAAAGCCCGTCAAAAACAAAAAAAAGATGAATCTGTGCATTTTTTGAACTTATGAGCGGTAAAAATAGGGGAAAGCAGAAGCCGAATCAGTTAAAAATCGAAATTTTTTTTCTATTTTTAACATATTTTCAGAATAATCAAAAATTTCGCCTATCCATTTCTCGACAAAACTGTATTTTTTCAAATCCCCATTTTTATTGTGTTTGCATTTTTTCTGAAATTATCTTAACTAAAACGACTTACCATTGGAGCCCCTGCGCATAGCGAAAGCAGCATTTTTTTCAAAAAAAAGATACCTTAGTAGTAACAAAATTTAAAAAAAAGCGATAATTTTGATGAGATTGTAATTGTATTTTTTACACAAAGTGTGTATCTTTGTTTTACAAAAGCGACAAGATCAATATCTATAAGATATAATTTGGTTTTATTTGGTTAGGGCTGAGGTAGTGCATTTGCGCTGCCTCTTTTTTTTGCTCAAATGAAAGAGAGCAAAGAATTGAAAATCAAATAAATAGCGGGTTAAAAAACTACACATTATATATTTTTATAAATTTTAAAAAATTGATTTCAAATAAATTTGGTAATAATAAGGAGTTTTATACTTTTGTGTCGGGCTAACACAAACAAAACTTACCAAACCGAGGCTATCCACTACTTACCAAAAACGAAGATCAAAACAAACCTTGTTCAGTAGTCGTGCTCTTGCATTACAAGTGTGCGCATCTACCCTTCACATTATGACACTACGCGCTGGCGATGTTTTTTTTAAACGCCGTGCGGCACAAATTTACGCAATTGGGGCTAATCTCATTTCGTTGGATTAGTCCCCAAGCGCACTTCTATACTTAGTTCCTTGTCCTTCGATAGCATTGTGTACTGGCGACTTTTGATGGTATATCCTTCCTTGGGCAAATACGTCAATTCTTGCTGTGAGCCGGCAACGATGCTGTTACCACCATTTAAAATATGGATTTTCTGTACTTGGTTGTTTGCAAATTCAATAAAAATCTCACGGGTACGCAATTTCTCATTCAAAGCTTGATATTGCAGGCGTGTGAGCTTTCCATCTTGCAAAGTGGAATCAATTTCGTATTTGTCCGTCCAATCGGGGCGATTGATGTCGGATTTTATAAAAACATCCAATTCTTTGGCGAAATCCAATGTATTCAGCGTCTTTTCCTCGTTTTCACCGTTGATGGCGACTTTTTTTGAAACCGTCAATTTTTCTTGATTCAATCGTTTGACTTCGCTATTAAAATAGCCTTTCAAGTCAAAAAACATCAAAATCACTTCATTTTCAGCTTGTTGCGTTTCGTTTTTCTCAGACTGGCAAGCGTTCGCTAAAAGGATTAAAAACAAAAAAAAGGTATAATATCTCATGTGCACATTGAAAATCGTGAATCGAAAATAGTTATTTGCTTATCAACACTTCGCCATCCATTTCGGTTGGTATCGACATTCCCAGAAGTGTAAGAATCGTGGGCGCAATATCTGCGAGCTTGCCATCTTTGACCTTCGCGCCAGCAGCATTTTTGCTCACATAGATACAAGGCACAGGGTTTTTGGTATGAGCCGTGTTCGGCGTACCATCTTCATTGATCATATAATCAGAATTGCCATGATCGGCGATGATAATCAAGTCGTAATCATGCTCCAAGGCAGTCTTTACAAGGCGACTCACGCAAGTATCCACTGTTTCCGCAGCTTTCACCGCAGCAGCAAAGACCCCCGTATGCCCCACCATATCGGTATTGGCAAAATTGAGACAAATAAAATCGGGTTCGTTCTCTTCCATATCTTTGATGACCGCATCGGTGATGCCAATGGCGCTCATTTCGGGCATCAAGTCGTAGGTAGCTACTTTTGGTGAAGGAATGAGAATGCGGCTTTCCTTGTCAAACGGCGCTTCGCGACCTCCTGAAAAAAAGAAAGTAACGTGCGGATATTTCTCTGTCTCGGCAATGCGTACTTGGGTTTTGCCGGCTTTCGCCAAAATTTCACCTAAGGTATTATTCAGATTATCTTTTTCAAAAACGACCTCCACATTCTGGAAGGTATCGTCGTAATTGGTCATCGTCACGTAGTATAAATCCAGTTTTTGCATTCCAAAATCAGGAAAATCCTGCTGCGTCAATACTTCTGTGATCTCGCGGGGGCGGTCGGTGCGGAAGTTGAAACAAATCACCACATCCCCATTTTTAATGGTGGCAATCGGTTTTTGATGTTCATCCACACAAGCAATAGGTTTCAAAAACTCATCGGTTTCGTCAGCATCGTAGCGATTTTGAATAGTTGTCAAAATGTCGGAAGTTTTAACACCTTCGCCTTTCACCAACAGGTCATAAGCCAATTGCACGCGTTCCCAGCGTTTGTCACGATCCATCGCGTAATATCGTCCAATAACGGAAGCTAATTTAGTATTTGTATGTTGAATATGGTCGAGCAAAGTTTTAATAAAACCCTTACCACTCTTAGGATCCACGTCGCGCCCATCGGTAAAGGCGTGTACGTATGCCTGTGCAACACCTTGTTCTTGAATCATATCACACAAAGCCAATAAATGATCAATATGCGAATGCACCCCGCCATCCGACACCAAGCCAATAAAATGAACGGGTTTGCCATTTTCTTTGGCATATTTCAGCGCTTTTAATAAAACAGGGTGTTGATGCAATTCTCGTTCGCGGACAGCTTTATTGATGCGCGCCAATTCCTGATACACGATGCGCCCCGCGCCAATATTGAGGTGGCCGACTTCGGAATTGCCCATTTGCCCATCGGGTAAGCCCACCAATTCGCCATGCGTCACGAGTTCCGCATTCGGATATTGCTGATATAGGCTATCCATAAAAGGCGTGTTAGCTTGCGCAATAGCACTGACTTCGGGCTTTGGGCCGTGTCCCCAACCATCCAAAATGATAAGCGCAACTCGTTTGGCGTTCATATTCGTTTTGTTTTGTAATTATCTAACGTATGCCATATCTTGAAGGTACGGCATATGTCTTCTTTCGGCAAAAATAGAACATTCACAGGATAAAGCGGTTGAACTACTTAGTGTAATTTTGCCACCAAGCGCTTTAACAAGATTTTCAATCATTTGCACAATTCCACCAAATACTTTTTCGTTTTATGGTCAATCAAATCAAAAAAATTCTGACGCAACTACCTCTACGAGCCTTCCCGATCTGTTAAATTTTGTATAAAAACAGGACTTAAAGCCCCATATTTTGTGACTTTCAATGACTTATTGCGTTCCAATTATTAAGGCGGAATGTTTTATAGAAAAATTTTGTTAGAATCTCTGAACATATTGAAGTGAACCTAAAATTAGGTGTATTATGATGAATCTCTTGTTTGCAATGGCGTTGACGCTGATGATCAATGCCAGTTTGGCTGACATCACCCGCGCGATCAGTTCCGGTGATGCCGATGCCCTTGGTCAATATTTTGACCAAACCGTAGAGGTTGCTGTGTTAGACCAGGAAGACGTTTATGATAAAGCGCAGGCGGTAACTGTTGTGAAACAATTTTTTGCTAAAAGCCAGCCAAAAGGCTTTAGCCAGGTACACCAGGGTACTTCCAAAGGCGCGGATTCACAGTATTGCATCGGCAATATGACCACCGCTTCGGGTACGTACCGCGTGTATGTGTACATGAAAGTTTCAGGCAACAATTTCCTGATCCAGGAATTGCGCTTTGACAAAGAATGAACTTATACGAAGTAAGAAGTTGGAGGTCGGAAGTACGAATCTACAGAAAACTGAAATATCGTACTTCCGGCTTCGTACTTCAGATTATTGCTTTACAATTCGCTTCGTTAGAATACTTCCATCTTCCAATCCACATTGTAGCCAATAAATCCCTGCCGGAAGCCTCGCCAAATCAAGCGTTTGCGTATTTTCTCCTGCGGATAAATTTTTAAAAACAGCAGCTTGAATTTGTTGTCCGATTGAATTAAATAAGCGAAGCTGCACCTTGCTTTGCGCTTGCCCAAATTGCCAGGAAACCTGCACTTCCTCTCTAAAAGGATTCGGAAAAACAGTCCATTTTGAATTCATCCCAACATCCTCAGTAGCCGTAGATTGCTCGGTGATATTGACACAATAATCTTCTACTTCTGCACCGCCTTCTGTGCCAACATTAAAAGAACAAGGTCCACCCGGGCTCAAGAATTGCATCGCCACACGCAAGCGCGTAATGCCGGTATTTGCATTGGCAGGAATTTGAATAGAATCCTTTATGGATGCTGTATTTCCACTTTTTTCAAACACTTTTTCGTTTAAATCGAACGCGCCATTTTGGTTAAAATCAATCCAAACGGTAAAAGCTTCGGTGAAAGAAATTCCGCTAAAGCCAGGTTGAAGTTCTAACCCATAGCGACTGCCTTGCTTGAGTGAAGGCGACGTCAGTCCAGTAAAATCGGCATAGCCACCATTAGAGCCGCTTGTATTTTGAAAGGTACCGACTTTCACAAAAGCAATCCACTCCTCATCTGCGCTAAGATTACTGGGGATGCAGTAAGCCAAATCCTGACAAGCGCCACAGCCGGGCGTTCTATAAATATAGGTCTCGCCAAATTCCGAAGGTTCGCCACTGCAAATCGAGTTTAATTGTACTTCATATCTGGTGCAAGGGATTAAATTATTCACTGGGACGGTTGGATTTGAAACCGAGAAAATTCGCCAGGTACTCGTACCTTCAGGTCGCAATTGCAAAGTATAACGATCGGCCGCCAACACGGCATTCCATTTAAAAACGCCAATTGTATTGCCAATGAAGCTGACCTGCAACCCTCCAGGCGCTTCGCAGCAGCCATCGGTTTTGAAAATAAAGCTTTTGGTATATTTTAATTCTTCTCCCGCGCAGGTTGCTTTCAACTGGAATTCGTATTCGGTACAAGCCAGCAAATTATTCAAAGTGAATGGGCTAATCGCATTGGCTACATTTATCCAGGTATCACTTCCGAGTATTCGCCAGCGTAAATCTACTTTTTGAATATTGCTGTTAATATTCCAGGTCAATTTGGCTTGCGTATCCGTAATATCGGTAGCATCGAGGCTGGTCGGCGGAAAACAATTGGAGCAAGCACCCATGAGTTGCAACAAACTATTATTGATATTCAATCGCCCACCGGTCACTGTAATCCCTGCCAAAGAAGGCGTAGCAACTGCACCTTGCAAAATAAAATCGCGTATCAACAGAGCTGCGACTTTCGGGTCGCTTTTGTACAAAGCTGCAAACCCAGCACAAGGCGCACTATACAGCAAAGCAATCGTGCCGGCCACGTGCGGCGTCGCCGCTGAAGTTCCGCCAAAAGGCCCGTATCCTGTAGATCCATCAATCGTCCAAACGTCTTGCCCGTAAGCGCCCAAATCAATATTGGCAGCGCCGAAACCTGCGCCTTGCAAGCCATTTCCGGCCACTACTTTTTCGTTATTGAAATTAAGATTGGTTACCGAAATCAAATAATCACTGGGGCAAGTACTTGGCAAATCGCCAACTTCGTCCACGTTTATGTCCAAATTAGAAGTCGCTCCAGCATTGAGAATCCCTTGTGTACCGAGCGAATCGTACATCGAGCACCAAAGTGGAGCTTCACTCGGAAAGAGATATTCCGCACCCCAGGATGAATTGGTAGCCACAACAAAAGCACCCTTTTGACCATTGGTTTGGTTGTACAATTTTCGCAAAGAGAGTGGGTAAGAATAAGCTTCAATAGCCTCTGATTCCAGACCAATCCCGCCTCTTACAATCATCATTTTCACATTCCAGTTGACGCCGCTCACGCCGATACCGTTATTGCCTTTAGCGCCGATAATGCCCGCCACTGCTGTGCCGTGCTTGGTGCCTTCATAAACTTCGTCGTTATTGCGAGCAGTGTTCCAGCCACGACGGTCATCGATAAAACCATTGCCATCATCATCTAAGCCATTATTGGCAATTTCTTGATGATTGATCCAGATATTGCCAGCAAAATCAGGGTGTTCCGCGCGAATGCCTTCGTCGATCACGCAGACAACAATCGTATCGCCAGAAGCGGTTCGTCCCCCCGTCGTGATGTCCCAAGCTAAATCAATATCAAAATCAGCGCCAGGCAAGCCACCGCTTTGACCGACATTCAGGTATTGCCATTGCAAATTGATGAGTTGATCATTAGGCAAGGTTGAGCGGCGCTCCAATATATGATTGAGTTGCGCGACTTCTATGGACTTATCTTGGCGAATGGCGTTCAATAATTTGGACGCTCCTACTTTGTTGAAATCAAATTCGACTAACCAAATATTCATTGGCTGCGAAACTTGCTCCTTTATTCTAAAATTGATTGCCCGACCTTCAAAAGTATTCCACTGCTTCGCCCAAGCTTGCATATCAACGCCGGTGCGAGGTTTTACTAAGAGTTGGTCTTGAACATAATTCAGTTTTTGAGCAAAATTTGCCGAAAGGCAGCTGAATAAAACAAGAAGCAAAAGGAGATGTTTTTTCATGCGTTTGGGATTTTTTCTATTTGTAACGCAAATTAGCACAACACCTTTGAAAAATTTGTCATAAAATAGCAATCGCGGTGTTTTAAAGTACGAGGTACGAAGTTGGAAGTACGAGAAAGTCCAACACGACGCGTACCTCGTCCTTCCAACTTCCAACTTCCGACTTTACTACATATGTATTGCTCGATTATCGGTGGCGGCAAGTGCTGCTTCGCGGAAAGCCTCTGTATAAGTCGGATGCGCATGACTCATGCGAGCCGCATCCTCAGCAGATGCGCGGAACTCCATGAGTGCTACGGCTTCGGCGATCATATCGGCAACGCGCGGCCCAATCATGTGAACGCCCAAAATCTCGTCGGTGTCTTTATGTGCGAGTACTTTCACCAAGCCATCGGTGTCCATGCTGGCACGCGAGCGACCAAGTGCTTTGAATGGGAACTTGCCAACTTTATAAGGAATGCCAGCTTCTTTGAGTTGCTCTTCGGTCTGACCAACGCCTGCTACTTCTGGCCAAGTATAAACAATACCAGGAATGAGGTTATAATCGATATGCGGCTTTTGCCCGACAATGGTTTCGGCTACAAAAACGCCCTCCTCCTCTGCCTTATGCGCCAGCATCGCACCGACGATCACATCGCCAATCGCATAAATACCTGGCACAGCGGTTTCTAAATGCTCATTTACTGGAATACGCCCTTTTTCGTCCAATTTGATGCCCACATTTTCCAGCCCAAGATTATCGGTATAAGGTCGGCGACCAATCGCAACCAAGCAATAATCAGCTTCAAGCGTAAATTTATTATCAGAATCGCGCTCTTGTACTTCCACTTTCGCACCTTTTTCAGCAGCTGAAACCCCAGTCACCATGTGCTTTAGGTGAAATTTCATGCCCAGTTTTTTGAGCGATTTTGTGAGTTCTTTGCTCATATCGCCATCCATCCCAGGAATAATACGATCCAAAAACTCAACCACTTCGATTTCAGTGCCTAAACGACCAAAAACAGAGCCTAATTCCAAACCAATCACACCACCGCCGATGATAACCATCCTTTTCGGAACTTCGACAATATTCAAAGCTTCGGTAGAAGTAATGATGCGCTTTTTATCATAATTAAAATTGGGAGGAACAATCGGCTTGGAGCCGGTAGCGATGATAACTTTATCGGTTTCGATTTCTTCCTTCGTGCTGTCGCTCTTGGTGATACTGATTTTATTGGCATTTACAAAAGAACCGTGTCCGTGATAAACGTCAATTTTGTTTTTTTTCATCAAAAAGTCTATGCCCTTCACATTCTGATCCACCACCTCATTTTTGCGCTTGACCATTTGCGGCATATTCACTTTCAGGTCTTTCAAGTCAATGCCGTGTTCTGTAAAACGCTCGTGCGCAGCGTGGTAATGCTCGGAAGAATCTAACAAAGCTTTAGAAGGAATGCAACCTACATTGAGGCAAGTGCCGCCGAGGGTATTGTATCGTTCAATGATTGCTGTTTTCAAGCCTAACTGCGCCGCGCGAATGGCAGCCACGTAGCCACCAGGGCCAGAACCAATGACGGTAACGTCGTATTTCATTTCGTAAAGTTTGGAAGTTTTTAAAGTTTAGTAGTCTGGAAGTTTAGCATTCAGAAATAATAAGCCAAAGCTGCCGAACGCCAAACTTACAAACAACTACTCTTTCTTGCGGTTGTCTCGGCCTCTATTCTTTTTTCGTCGAGCTTCGTTTTTTGCAGCCTGGCCATCGCGTCCTTCCTGCCGAGGCTTGTCGGGCCTATTATTTGAAGGGCGATTCTCATTTTTTTCCTGTTTCGCCTCTGTCGATGGCTTGCGATTATTCCCTTCATTTCCGCCTCGATCTCTATTTTTATTTTTCTTGCGCTTTTTCTTGCGTTTTTCATCAGGCAATTCGATTGCTCCGGTCACATCTTCAAAATCCATTTCTGCATTTTCATCATCAGGATCGGTTGATACAATTTGCACAGGTATGCCTTCTCCCAGATCGGCAGGCTTCTCGCCTTTGTCGTTCATTTTCTTGATTGCTCTTACCTGCTCCAGATTAAGGGCATAAATTTTGCCGCGACCATTCTCATGTTCAAAAGTATAAAACATGATCCCTTTAAAAATATCGGTTTTAAATAAAACGGCAATCCCCATTTGAGTGAATAATTTCTCGGCTCTTTCCGGGAAATGATCTAAGGCATCTAAATAAGTATCTAATTCATAATTCAAACAACATTTCAAGCGCCCGCACTGCCCGGAAAGCTTGGCCTGATTGATGGCCAGATTTTGATAGCGCGCCGCCGCCGTTGAAACCGATTTGAAATCCGTCAGCCAAGTAGAGCAACACAATTCACGCCCACAAGAGCCAATGCCTCCAATCCTCGCAGATTCTTGCCGCGCACCGATTTGCCGCATTTCTACTTTCACGCGAAATTCACGAGCGAAGTGCCGAATCAATTCCCGAAAATCCACACGCCCATCGGCGGTATAGTAAAAAGTTGCTTTACGCACATCCCCTTGATATTCTACATCCCCAATTTTCATATCCAAATCCAAACTTCGAGAAATCGCGCGCGCACGAATCATAGTAGGAATCTCCATTTCCCGAGCTTCTTGCAGGCGCTCCAGGTCGCGTTCATTGGCTTTGCGCAAAATTTTATACAAGACCGCATCTTCATTCACCCGCTTTTTCTTCATTTGCAAACGCACCAGTTCGCCCGAAAGCGAGATCACCCCAATGTCAAAGCCCGTGCCGGTTTCCACGATGACCCAATCCCCGGTGATCGTTTTGATATATTCGTGATTACGATAAAACGCTTTGCGAGAGCCATTTTTAAAACTCACTTCCACAATATCAAAAGGAGCTACGTCTTCCAATTCCATATCGGAGAGCCAGTCATAGGTATTCAAACGATTGCAACCGCCGCTCGAGCAGCCATTAGAACAGCCCCCATTGCAGCCACCCGATTCTCCATTTTTGCTAACAGTACATCCTACACATCCCATAATTTCCTAATATTTATTTATGATGACTCCGAGTATGCTCGGATATATTTATATTGACTCCGAATGCCATTCGAAGCTACCTAACACTCAGAGCGATTTTCTTCTTCAAAATCCGATTCACCTGGATGGAAGTATCCAAAAATAATATTTTAGGGTTAGCGTTCCGTTCCACGTAAAAAGTGCAGTCATTAAATAAATCCATCATTTGTTCTACTTGCTCTAATTCAATGATTGACAACAGATTCTGCGCGGTTTTTAATTCATTGGGGCGCAGACGCACGTTCGCATTCTCTGTGAGTTTTAGCACCATATATTCTCGCAGAAAATGTAAACCATAACGCAAAAAATGCTTTTGATTTTCTCTGCCGATGCCGGAAAATTTTTCTACCCAAGCGACCATCTCTACGCCGTTGCCTTTATAACATTTACGCAGCCAGTCAAGGAATAAATTGGCGTGATCGCTTTCTTCATAATCCAGCATTTGCAAGGCTTCATTGAAATTTCCAGCGGCCAGATAAGCGACCGCTTCCGCTCGCTCGCGTGGGATATGCTTTTTCTGAATCAAACCTTCCAGTACATCCTCATCGCTCAAAGGATTGACCTTAACCATCTGACAACGAGACAGAATCGTATTCAAAATTAATTCTGCTTGTTCTGCTACCAGAATAAAAATGGTATTTGCGGGTGGCTCTTCAATGATTTTGAGCAGGCGATTGCCCTCTTTGCCGAGGTATTCCGGCAACCACTGAATCAGGATTTTATAATCACTTTCAAAGGTTTTCAGGCTTAGTTTCTTGACGATATTGACGCATTCGTCTTTGGTGATATTGCCTTGCTTGTTCTCTGCGCCAATCAATTGCAGCCATTGATTTGCATCCAAATAAGGATTGTCAAGTAGGGCGCTGCGCCATTGATTCAGAAAATGATCACTGATTTCATTCGTGCCAACGGTTGGAAAGGAAAAATGCACATCCGGGTGGATGAATTTGGAAGTTTTATGACAGTGCCGACATTCGCCACAAGCCTCAGTTTCGCTGCGATTTTCACAAAGTAAATATTGCGCCATCGCCAATGCTAATGCCAAGTTGCCACTGCCGGGCGTACCGAGCAGCAACAGCGCGTGCGGCGTGCGGTCGTTCTGCACCATTTGCCGCAGTAATTGCTTCACATTTTCCTGACCAATGACGTTTTGGAACATGGAATACTGGATTATTGGAATTTTGGAATACTGGGTGTCCAATAATCCATCATTCCATCACTCCATTATGCCAATTTAAGATTGCAGCCAGCCTAGAATTTCATCATCCAAAGGACTGACTACGGAAGAAAAGTTTTTGACGAGGTGGCCCGATTCATCGAGCAAGTATTTATAAAAGTTCCACTGCACTTCGCTATTGGCAACGCCATTTTGAGTTTTTTGCGTAAGCCATTGATACACAGGGTGCATATTAGAACCTTTGATTGTTATTTTCGCTGTCAGCGGAAAACTTACGCCGTATCTTCGGGTGCAAAATGCTCGTATTTCCTCGTTCGTCCCAGGCTCTTGCCCTCCAAAATCATTAGAAGGAAAGCCAACGATCATCAGTTTATCTTGAAACTCCTCATAGAGCTCCTGCAATTGTTGATACTGGGGCGTAAAGCCGCACTCCGACGCGACATTGACCACCATTATTTTTTTACCCTTGAATTGGGCAAAGTCAATCTCTTCTCCTTCGATTCCTGCTACCTTAAATTGGTGTATGGAATGCACAATTCATTACTTTTCAAAGTTCTGAATGTAAAAATACACTTTTTTTCCATTCTTGTATGATTTCGTGCTTGCATTGTTTCCGCGTACCTTTGCAGAGGCACAACTTTACTCAAGAATCTATTGTTTCGCTTGCAAAACTGATTCCATGAGAATTTCGGCATTTCGGCGGGCACATTTCAATGCGGCGCATCGACTGCATAATCCAAACTGGTCGGATGAGAAAAATCAGGAAGTTTTTGGCTTATGTAATAATCCGCATTATCACGGTCATAATTATGAACTGGAAGTAAAAGTCACTGGCGAAGTTGACCCTGAAACGGGCTATTTGATTGATTTGGGCTATTTAAAAAAAGTTATTTATGAAGAGATAGAAGTGCATTTCGATCATAAAAATTTAAATCTGGAAGTAGCGGAATTCAAAACGCTAAACCCAAGTGCCGAGCATATCTGCTACGTTATCTGGCAACGCCTGCGCAAAAAATTGGATGAGAAATATGAATTGCAAGTAAGGCTATACGAAACGCCTAGAAATTTTGTGGAATATCCAGCTTAGCCAAATACGAGATATGAAATTAGGGATTTGAAAAACAGCTTTCAAATCCCTAATTTCATATCTCACATTTAATTAAGGTCGCCAGGAGCGCTTATTCAAGCGGATTGTTTTCATCACACCTTTGCGATCATTGATTAAGCTCACCAGATACAAACCATCGGGCAGGCCGGTCAGGCTATATTGCTGGCCCGTATAAACGCTGTAAGAAAGTACCTCGCGCCCCAGCAAATTATAGACCATGAGGCGATCTATATTCTTAGTGTTTTTCAATTCAAAATAGTCCACTGCTGGATTGGGATACAAACGAACATCGCTTACAGAGATATCAGTCGTACTGGTAGTTTGGTTGACGCTAATTTCAAAGGTTACGGTATCAATTGGTATATTTGGATTGTTCGATAGGGAAAAGATCAACTGAAATCTGCCTTTGCCAGGAAATCCATTTGGCACAACGTACAAGCCAATATCAAAAGAGGTATCTGCTTTAATGATTGCAGGCTGATTCGCTCCGGTCATCACGTCTATATTGGAACTAATATGCGGAAGCCAGCAAAGGGAATTATCACAAACCTGTGTTTCCCATTCCATCGGCTGGTCAATAATAACGCGCGTCCATTTGAGGCGCACCTCTTGGTTTGTGAGATTGATAACTTTGGCAGAGGTCTGCAATTGCAAAGACGGATCGGATAAATCCTGGCTAACAAAAGACCTTGTTACCGTCTCAGGTTCTAGTTTTATCACTTGTGCTTGCAACAACAAATCCTGAATGAGAACAAAAAAAATCAAGAGTAAAAGGTGCTTCATGGGAACCGGTTTTCTTGTTATATACGTAATGTTATGTTGTAAAGTTCAATTAATGTTTTTGAATAACAGTGCTAATTAACAGACAAAAAAGGCAGGACGCAACCCCTATTCAGGGTATTAAATTTTAATTAACGCTTTATTCGAACCTTTTATCCTTTTAACGACATATTAGCAAAAAAGTAACAGTGTTGTCTTTAAAATTTGTCTTTGCCAAGACAGCAAAGGCTTCTGCCACTTCTTTTCTTTGCATTCAATATAGAAAACAAGCAGGTTTTGTCTAAATTGTAACAAATTTTCCAAATCGCCAAACCTTACTTATGCACATTCTCATTATCGGAAACGGCATCGCGGGCATTACTGCTGCGCGCTTTATTCGCAAGCTCAGCGACCACGAAATCACCGTCATTTCCGCCGAAACCGATCATTTTTTCTCGCGCACCGCACTCATGTACGTCTATATGGGGCATATGCGCTTCAAAGACATCAAGCCTTACGAAGACTGGTTTTGGAAAAAAAATCGCATCAACCTACTCCGCGCTCAAGTACAAAGAGTGGATTTCGATAGCAAAACGTTGCATTTGAATCCTGAAAGCGCCATAAAATATGACAAATTGTTGATTGCCACGGGCTCTAAGTCGAATAAATTTGGTTGGCCGGGCCAGGATTTACAAGGTGTGAGCGGTTTGTACAGCTACCAGGATTTGGAAAATATGGAGGCGTTTAGCAAGGATTTGAAACGAGCGGTGATTGTTGGCGGCGGCTTGATTGGCATCGAAATGGCAGAAATGTTTCATTCGCGGCATATTCCGGTGACTTTGCTAGTGCGTGAAAGTGAATATTGGAATAATGTGCTGCCAGCAGAAGAATCGGCGATGGTGAGTCGGCATATTCGGGAACACGGATTTGATCTTCGTTTGGAAACAGAGTTGAAAGAAATCATAGACGACGGTACGGGTAAGGCTTGTGCAATCATTACTAACAAAGGCGAACGCATTGATTGTGGCTACGTGGGCCTGACGCCTGGAGTAAGTCCAAATGTGGATTTTTTGAAAGAAAGTGGCTTGGATATTGGGCGCGGCATCAAAGTCAATGATTTTCTGGAGACCAATATTCCCGACGTGTTTGCGGCAGGCGATTGCATGGAAGTAATAAATCCTAAGCCTGGACGCAAGCCAATCGAGGCGGTTTGGTACACGGGCAGGATGGCCGGAGAAACGGCGGCGTACAATATTTGCGGCAAGCAAATGGAGTACAATCCTGGGATTTGGTTTAATTCTGCTAAGTTTTTGGACATTGAATATCAAGTGTATGGCGACGTGCCGGCAGCCGGAAAAGCCCCTGAGCATTACACTTCGCTGTATTGGGAGCATTCGGATGGCAAAAAAAGCATTCGTTTAGTTTATGATAAAAATAATTATAAAATCCTCGGTTTCAATTTGATAGGTGTGCGTTATCGCCAAGAGGTTTGTGAAAAATGGCTTCGCGCAGGCGCGCATATCGAGGAAGTTTTACAAAATTTGAGTCTCGCTAATTTTGATCCGGAATTTTACAAAACTTATGAAGCGGATGTAATAAAAATATATAATCAACAAGCAAACAAGAATTTACAATTAAAAAAAGATCGTAAATTAAGTAATATTTTAAACTTTCTTTCAAAAGTTTAATAAAGTATAAGCATCAAAAAATAAATTCATGAGCCAGATAAATCCAAGCCTTTCCATCTCCAATCCAGTCGCCCACGCCCACCTGAACGTCCGCCAAAAATTAGGCTTAGCGCTTGCTGGTATTGGCTTGCTGATACTTTTTGTCGCTATTTTCGGAGTTACGTTACCAAATCCAGCGCTATTTCTGAGCATTTCAATCGGAGCTATTATTCTTGGCACGGTCATCTATGCGCGTGGCACCTATCTTCATTTGCCGGAAGGTATCAAGAACAATCGCGTTTGGTTTGATTCGCTGACAAGTCGCGGCATAACAGGTTGGTTATCAGCAATTATTCTCACTGGTTTTTATGTAATATTATATTGGTTTCCGGCATATCTCGGCTTGGGTGCCAAGGGCGAATCCAATACTGGTTTTATTGCTTTGTTTGATCCACTTGCCCAGGCGCTTGAAGGGAATGCAGCGAGCCAGTGGTTTGCGTACGGAACGCTTTATACTGTTGTTATTCTGGCACTTGGATATAAATTTATTTTAAAATATCGACACAATCGCTACCAGATTTTACGCACCATTTCGGTCATGTTTTTCCAATTAGGTTTTGCATTTTTATTGCCGGAGTTCTTGTTATTGATGAATTTACCCTTTAATGATTTTAAGAATATGTGGCCGCTGAATTATTACTTTTTTGAGAGCTGGCATATTCAACAACTCACCACCAGTGGCGCAATTGGCTTGTTTATGCTCATTTTTGGTATCGCTATGATATTTATTATATCTCCTGTGCTGACTTATTTTTATGGAAAACGCTGGTATTGCTCTTGGGTATGTGGCTGCGGTGGATTGGCAGAAACGACGGGCGATCCTTATCGGCATTTATCGGATAAATCATTGAAAGCCTGGCAAATAGAACGCTGGTTGATTCACAGCATATTATTATTTATTGTAATAGTAACGATTGCAACACTCTATAGTTTTTTTGCAAGAAATCCTGATAAGTATGCCGTCACGCGAGAAATGTTTGTCGGAATAGTAAGTATTATTTTTGGGGGGTTAATATTAATGATGTTTTTTCGTCCAAATTATGTAAAAAATTTAAACAAAAATGTAAAAATTGGCGCAGTTATTATATTATCATTAATAATCGGATTGACAATCAGGGCTTATCTTGGCGAACAAAAAGAAGTATTTTTTGTGGATGGCGCGAAACTACGTCAATGGTACGCATTTGGCGTTGGTGCAGCCTTTTCGGGCGTGATTGGCGTAGGCTTTTATCCTTTGATGGGAAGTCGGGTTTGGTGTCGTTTTGGTTGCCCGATGGCAGCAATTCTGGGTATTCAGCAACGATTTTTTAGTCGCTTCCGCATCACTACCAACGGTGGACAGTGCATTTCCTGTGGCAATTGCTCGACCTATTGCGAAATGGGCATTGACGTGCGTTCTTATGCGCAAAAAGGGCAAAATATTGTCAGAGCCTCCTGTGTTGGTTGCGGCATTTGTGCAGCAGTGTGTCCGCGCGGCGTATTAAAATTAGAAAATAGTGCTATGGATATTCCTCAACGTACCAATGATTTGCGTACGATTCATATCACCGAAGATCAAATTAGCATTTTGAGTTAATTGAAATCTGGACACAGGACTCACTCTTTATTCCTGGAATCCATTATAATTGTCACTGGGCCATCATTTAGTAATCTTACTTTCATATCCGCACCGAATTCGCCTGTTTGCACAGGTATGCCAGAGGTTACCTGTAATATTTTTACAAATTGTTCGTACATAGGAATGGCGTAATCGGGCTTGGATGCGCGGATATAAGAAGGACGATTGCCTTTTTTTGTGCTGGCGTGGAGTGTGAATTGGCTGACTACGAGTAGTTCACCGCCGATTTCCATCACGGATTTATTCATTACGCCTGCTTCATCATTAAAAATGCGCAATTGGCTAATTTTTTTGCATAGCCAATCTATATCTTCTTCATTATCAGCATCTTCTATACCTAATAATATTAATAATCCTTCTCCAATTTGAGATTTTATCTGATGGTTAATCGTGACGGAAGCTTCGCTGACGCGCTGGATGACGGCTCGCATTTTTTTGCTGCAAAAAACGATAGATTTTGCGCATTTGACAAATCTATTTATAAAAATTTACAAGTAAATTATATTGCAAAATAATCTAATGTCTATCGTCAAAAGCCTATTTTCTCAGAACAATTTCGGCGTCTCCGGCACGGGCTCGTGCAGTTCCGATGAGTTGTTGATGACCGAATTCACTTTTTCGGATACCCGATAAATATTGAGAATATCATCTTTAGGCGTGTTCATTAAAGTGAGTACTTCGTCCACATCAATGTCTTCCAACCACCGCTGTTGCTGCGTTTTGTCAGTAAAAATGATCGGCATTCGGTCATGAAAAGGCGACATTTCTTTATTCGGCGGAGCGGTAATGATAGAGAAACTTTTAATGGCATAATCGCCTTTGTACCACACATCCCAAATGCCCGCCATTACTAAGAGTTCGCCATTTTTCAGCATAATGCGGTAAGGAATTTTCTGGTTGCCATCCTTACGCCATTCATAGAAACTATCCGCGATCACCCAGCAGCGCCGCTTGCGAATCGGTAATCGGAAGGAAGGTTTGGTGGCAATGCCTTCCATGCGAGCATTGATAAGCTTTCCAGTGTTTTTGCCGTCGTTCGACCAGTGCGGAATCAAGCCCCAGGTAATGTATTGCAAGCGATTGGGGCTGTCGTTGGTCACCACATACGAATGCTGTGTCGGTGCGACATTAAAATTGATGCGCAGATTGCTGCCCGTTTCGATCTCACCGAACTGCTGTTGTAATTTCTCTTTCGAGGTGGAAAATGAAAAACGTCCGCACATGAGTCGCTTTTAAAATTCAAGGATTTAGCCAAATATGCGGCTTTATATGGAATTTTCCAAAAGAATAAGTTCGATTTAGCTTTTTAGTTTACTGATGCGAATCACAGGAAAAGTACTGAAATAATTAAAAGCAAATTCGCTTGATATTTTTCTCCTTTCAGCATTTAATTAGTAGGGGTGATTTCTTGATTCGTATTATTTAGTTTTCATAACTCGTCAAAAGACTCAAAATCATCTGACGACGTTTACTCTGGCGAACTTGCTCGTTCCATTTTTTTCAGCGATATTTGTACAAACTGAATTATGGATGACTGCAAATTCAAAATCAACGGCTAATCTCAATGCTCCCAAGCGTTATACGTTGGAGGAATATTTTGATTTTGAATACAAGGCTGAATACAGGCACGAGTTTTGGAATGGTGAGATAAGAGCGATGGCTTACACTTCACCAGAACATGGAGAAATTCAAACTAATCTTTCTGATGCACTGGCGGCTTGCCTCAGAGCGAAAGAATGCAAAAAATACATTACTGATCGCATGATTCTTGTACCGGAATGCAATAAAGTATTTTATCCTGATTTGGCAATTATATGCGGTGAACAGCAATTCTATCAATACAAAAAGAAAATGAAAGCTACGCTGAATCCCACCGTTTTAATCAAAATTTTGTCAGACAGTACCGAACAACAAGATCGTATTGATAAATGGAACTGCTATCGCAGTATTCACTCTTTACAAGAATACGTCATCGTGGAGCAAAATAAACTTAGCATCCACAGCTACCGCCGCAAAACAGAGCGAGAATGGGATTATTCCTATGCCGACAAGCCAGATGAAACTATAAATATCCTGGACTGCGTAGTGCAATTAAACGCAGTATATGCGGGAATTACTTTACCCAATATTTAAGCATAAGTAACGGATGTATAAAAAAATGCCAGCATTTCTATACTGACACTCAAATTTTTAAAGAATATATCATAAACTATTCAGGAATAAAATCATATTGACGCAGAAAATTAATAATTTCAATAGCAGCGTCAGCAGCAACTCGCGGATACTTGAGGTATTGCAGATTTGTTTTGAGTGTTGGATGCTGCCCCAAATCACGCATAAGGCCGCGGTGCCCTAAATCATGTCCGGCGCTTGGCATCACCGCAATGCTGTAATTTTCTTTGCCGCTTTCGCGGAAAATTTCTTCAAACCGCTTGATTTGACTCTGATAAGGCACAATGTCATCCGCTCCGCCTAAAATAGACAAAAACGATCCTTTGAATGCTTTCAGATCAGCCGCCGGATCGCAATCAAATCGCTGCACCCAAAGATTTTTAATGTCCGCTGCTGAGGCCGGAATATCCGTACTTTCCAGCACAACATCCCAACGCTCGGCTCTGGCTTTTTTCAGTAATTCTTGCATTTCAACGAACACTTGATCCAGATTATTGGTAGCGAACATCAGTTCTGTATAATGCTTGGCATCTTTGATCATTTGCGCTGTAAATCCTTGATTGGTACCATAAGCTTGAATGCAATCCAACTGTTGTTCTTTAACGCTGGTGGAAGGGCCAACCATCGTCACTAAAAATGCAATCTCAACTTTGGATTCTCGGGCTGCGCGTGGCACAATCCAGCCGCCTGCGCTATTGCTAATCATGCCAATGCGTTTGGCATCTATCTCCGGTTGTTCGGCTGCTTTTTTAATAACTGCTAACACATCCCCTACGAGCATTTCAGCAGTGATTTTATTACAATCAAACCCCGTTACATTACTGCCCCGTTTGTCAAAGGCGATCGTTGCGATCCCATATTCTGCGAGCTTTCTGGCTTGTCCAGCAAACGAATTACGCCCGCCGCAGCTACGACCGTGTACCAAAATGGCACAAGCCAAAGGACGTTCGTAAAGTTCGGGCAGGAAAAGGGTGCCGCCAAATTCAAAGCCATTGTTGTTGAAGCTTAGTTCGCGTTCGGAGATTTTCGGTTTGACGGGCCTCAAGCTTTTTTTTAAGTGAAAATTAAGTAGAGAGGGTTCTTGCCCAGCCGTTCCGACCAGTTCCATATATGTAGAGTCAAAAAGCATTTCTGCTAAGCCATAAGGTGTTTCAAAACGCCAGGTGTTGCGTTCAATCCTTACATTGGATGCCCTGGATGGAAAAAAAACTCGATCCGGCGTACTTATTGAAATTCGCAAATCACTTCCTTGTCGAGTAATTTCCGCTTCCACGATTTGCACAGCATTACCATTTCGAATAACTGCCCCTGTCCAATAACCAGTAGGATCGTAATTAAGATATTGATTTTGGCCATAAAATATTTGAGTAATAAAAATTAACAGTACCAGAGTGATTAAACGCATAAGATTTTAATTTAATTTATTTAAAATTATAGCGTGTCTTGGAAAAATGGCTTTAAATTTGAGAGAAATGAAGCGTTTTTATTTGTTCATTTTTGCTAATTTTTCATAGGTGCTTCGCTTCACGAATTAAAAATTTGGCATAAATACTAACTTCACCTTAATAAGCAAAGCGAGGAAGAGAAATGGATAGTATTACAAATCAAGGCTTTAGCCGAATAAACGACGTTATATAGATTTTTTTTAAATTCAGTTTTTTAATATACTAAACACGCTTAGTTATTGTTCATCAAGTTTATCAAATATTATTATTCTCCACTTTTAATATTCAACCCTATATCAGGAATATACCAAATGTTCTTTTCAAGATCAATACCCCCGCGCATCTCTTCCTGAACTACCCGGTCAATAATAAATATAGCGCGTTCCGCCATTTGGGAAAAAGAATCCAAGCCATTATTAGGAAAGTTTTGCCTCGTTCTATGTATATTAAATTTATCGGCAAATTTTCTATTAAATGCGCTTTCAACACCTTCTTTACCTATCATAAAACCTAAAAGCCCGCCCCAGGTAGCCGTTGGGTTATCAGAATCCCAGCCAGCCAGCGAGGCAATTTTTATTGTTTCTATTATATTTCCTTCGCCATATAACAGACTTATGATACTAGATGCAAAATTAATCCCCGCAGCAAAGCACCCATTACAATAAACCCCTTTCGATGTAATATTATAATCATCCTCCTGATTAACTTGATATCGCTGATAAACCTCATCCCTTACTTGTTCCCATGGCAATCCGGCGTTATATCTTTTCTTCACAAAATCATACATTTTAGCAGAATAAGAATGATTAGGAAGCCGTTTGCGTGCTTCATCAGCCATCCAAAGAATTTTGTCTTTTATTGATTTATTTTCATCAATATAAGAAGTCAATGAATACATTATTACATAGAATTCAGCAATCCATTGCGCATTTTCTCTTGCTGTAGTCTGGATCGGGAGTTGCGACATTTTTAGTGCAATATCGGGTCGAGCAGGCGCAAATAAGCCAAAAACCTCTGTGGTGAGTTGGGCATCAATCATTTCATATTCAGGATTATTTTGAGGATCACTGGTGGCAGGAGGCACTAACCCTTGTTGCATTAAATCAAATGCTTTTTGATTGGATACCCATAAATAATTTTCCTCTTCTGCTTTAATATGATTCAACCAACCTTCTCTTATTTGTTCACCTGTCAGAACGCTTGTTTTATTTATATACATGAGATAATGATACATATATTCTATGTCCGTATCATCATCTGCCCCCCAGACTTCGCCTTCATCTTGAAATACAAAGTCAATAGTCGGTGATAAGTCACTCGGCATCCCATTTCCCCAAATGCTTGGTTGATCTGGCTTCCCCCAATCATCTCTGGTATAAAAAGCACCCGTTTTTATAGCTCCAATATTACCAATTTTATCCATTTCTGTCACTAAACCCGTCCAATTTGCAATACATTGCCCAAGCCAAAACCCATACATTTTATCCAAGTATTTTGCTCTGGAAATAATTATATCCGAGGCCTTAGGCTGATAATCTTTATATTCCAGCGTTGGGCTTGCCAACTTTATGACGGGTTCGTCAGTAGGTGAAGTGGAATTATTTCTACATGATAAAAATGAAATAAAAGCCAGTAATAAGGCTAAAATTGTAAAAAAAAATTTAATCCAATGCATTTGCAATATATTAATATAATAAAAGAAAAAGTTTAGATGCCTGAAAATGACATAAGCGCGATTTTACCAAATCTCTCTGACAAGGTATAAAAGGTTTAATGATTGTGCAAAAAAACCGTTGATTAGGGAATTACATCCACCACCGCTGAAAACTATATCTATCCATGCAGAGCATGTATCAATGGCAAGTATCCTTTTCAAATTAACTCAATACGCCCGATCATCGCGTTTTTCCATATAGTTGATCAAGGAACGATTCACTACTCTGTTGCCACCAGGCGTAGGATAATTGCCAGAGAAATACCAATCTCCCTTATTATGAGGGCAGGCTTTGTGCAAACCTTCAATCGTCTGATAAATCGCTTCTACCTTGGGTTTGATATCGCTTGGAGTCATTATTTCTGCTATTTTTTTGGAAACGTCTTCATAGGTAAACTGCGCGTATAGCGACGCCACCTCGTTTTTGATTTCTTCTTTTGGCAAGCAATTCTGTGCTTTAGCTCGTTCATAAGCTTCTTGGAGCAAATACTCTTTTCCGCTGTCTTTTAGTAGTTCGATTAAGGCTTGAAAGGCTACAAATTCGCCCATTTTCGACATATCAATGCCATAGCAATCGGGATAGCGAATTTGGGGTGCGGAAGAGACGATAATAATCTTTTTCGGGCGCAGCCGAGCCACCATCCGAATGATGCTATCGCGCATGGTCGTACCACGTACAATCGAATCATCCAACAAAACAACAGTGTCCTTTTCATTTTCCACGATACCATAAGTCACATCGTACACGTGCGATACCAACTCGCCTCGATGCCCTTTGGCGGTGATAAATGTGCGCAATTTTTCATCTTTGACCACTAATTTTTCAATACGTGGGCGTTGGGCTAAGATTTTTTCGATTTTTTTGGTGTCCACATCCTCGGTTTTTTTCTCCTCACCAATCAAACCGAGGATTTTTTCGCTTTTAATTTTATTTAAACGATTTTCAATTCCTTCCATTAATCCATAAAACGCTGCTTCGGCTGTATTTGGAATATAAGAAAAAACTGTATGTTTAAAATCATAATTTACTGCTTTCAGAATAGTATCGGTGAGTTGTTCGCCTAATTTTTTGCGCTCTAAATAAATATCTCGATCAGAACCTCGCGAGAAATAAATACGCTCGAAAGAACAAGCCCTGCGCTCCCCAACTTCTGTGTAAGGCTTTTCATCTACCCGCCCGTCGCGCTTGATGATAAGGGCATGACCAGGTTGAATTTCCTGCACTTTTTTAATATGTACATTGAAAGCCGTTTGAATGGCTGGGCGTTCGGAAGCCACTGCTACTACTTCGTCATCATAATAATAAAAAGCAGGTCGAATGCCATTGCGGTCGCGCATCACAAATGCATCGCCGTGGCCAATGAGCCCCGCCATTACGTAGCCGCCGTCAAATTTTTTGCTAGCTCTGCGCAATAGCCTTTGGATATCCAAATTTTGAAAAATCAATTCATTGATTTCGATATTGCTATAACCATCCGGCTTAAACCAAGTATGCAAACGCTGCACCTCATCGTCCAGGAAATGCCCAATCTTTTCGAGTACTGTCACTGTGTCAGATTTTTCTTTTGGATATTGACCCAAGTGTACTAATTCTTCAAACAATTCATCTACGTTGGTCAAATTGAAATTACCAGCGAGAATAAGGTTTCGATTGATCCAGTTGTTTTGCCGATGAAAAGGATGGCATGTCTCAATCGAGTTATCGCCGTGTGTGCCGTAGCGCAAATGCCCCAACAACAGTTCTCCGACATAAGGCTTGTTTTCTTTCAGCCAAGCTGCATCCTGAAGTTTTTCGGAAGGTAGGTCTTTAAAATGCCAATTCACTTGTTCAAAAAGATCGCTCAGATAGTTGCTCGCTGTACTTTTTTTGATGCTGATATATTTTTTGCCCGGTTCTGCGCCAATTTTCACCGTTGCCAGCCCTGCGCCATCTTGCCCACGATTGCGTTGTTTTTGTAGTAATAAACGAAGTTTATCCAATCCATAAAGCACCGAGCCATATTTTTCTTGGTAATATTCTAATGGTTTGAGCAATCGAATGACGGCTAATCCGCATTCGTGTTTTATTTGTTCACTCATCTTTTTGTTTGATTGAAATGAAAGTGCAAAGTTACAGGTAAAAAAACGTGCTGCAAGCTTTTGTGATGAGAAACGTTTGAAGAGGCGTAGAGGTTGACAGGTGGAAAGGCTTAAAGGCGTATGGGTTTAGAAGATTTAACAGTAGAAGCAAAGTACCTTAATACCTTTATGCCTCTAAGCCTCTACGCCTTTAAGCCTATAAAAATCAATTATTTCGCTCCCGATTATTCTTGTCCTCGTTTTCCTTTTTCTCCTTTCCAAATAGCACTTTACCCCAGAAATTCTTGCGTTGTTCGCGTTGTCCGTCTTTTTGTTCTTCTCTGGCGCGCCAGGTTTTTATACGTTGGGCATATTGTGCATCGGTTTCATCCAGTAAACGCTCTGGCATTTGCAAACTGGCTTCCTGCTGAAAACCATCCTCATTTTTATTCAAATTTCTAAACAGCCGCTGGAAAAAATTAGTAGAATCTGGCAAGCCCAGATCATCCACAAACATCGGCATCTCCGGCAAAAAATGTGGGCATTGCATCAAAGCCAACACACTATCCGTTGGTGGCGTGAATTTGCCCCAGCGCCAATTTTTTAAAGCCCCATCATTATTTATTTTTCGCATAAAGCGCCCCCAAATCGGTAGTGCAGCGTAACCTCCCTGACCTAAGCGCGTGCTGCGAAAATGCACTTGTGGGGTCTCTGCGCCTACCCAAGCACCAGCGACCAATTTTGGCGTAAAGCCAACAAACCAGCCATCGGAATTATTCTGAGTCGTACCGGTTTTGCCAGCAATGTCATTGCCCAAGCCAAATTCGTAACGCAAACGCCTCGCTGTGCCACTGTCCACCACCGCTTGCATCATTTTAATCATGATATCGGCGTGATCGGTAGCAAGTACTTGTGGAAAGCTATTTGTATTTGGACGACGAAATTTCACAATTACTTTGCCATCTGCCGTTTCGATGCGGTCGAGATAATGTAAGGACGGACGACGACCTCGGTTGGCAATCGTGCCATATACTTGAATCATTTCGTACAAAGAAGCATCAGCCGTACCCAAAGCAATTGAAGGCTCTCTCGGCACGTAGCCGCTCATACCCATTTGCTTCGCCAAATTCCGCGTTTCTTCAATTCCTGCCCTCAAAATAAGTTCCACTGCAACAGAATTGACCGATTGGCTCAAAGCTCCTTCCATCGAATAAACGCCGCCGTATTCGTTATCGGCATTGCGAGGACTCCAGTTATTAAATTCGGTATAAGTCATTTGCTGATTGGCAGTGTATTCACAAGGCAGCATCCCACTTTCGAGGGCAGCCGCATATACAACCGGCTTAAAAGTAGAACCTACCTGTCGGCGCGATTTTACATGATCGTATTGAAAATACCTATGATTGATACCCCCCACCCAGGCGCGAACAAGTCCACTGCTAGGCTCGGCCGCCAGAAAACCAGTATTCAAAATACTGAGGTAATGCCGGATAGAATCTATTGGCGACCACTTTTTTTCTACTTCTCCTTCTTCCCAAGTGAAAATGCGCATCGCTACTGGCATATTAAAAATTTCCTCAATCTCAGCTTCCGAATAACCTTCTTTTTTGAGTGTTTCATAGCGCGGAGATCGTTTCATCATGGTGTGCAACAAGTTTTGATCCTCCCAAGGAGCGGTACGTTTTTTCCAATTATCGTACAAATCCTGTTGCAATTTCGCCATGTGTTCTTCAACGGCTTCTTCGGCGTAGCGTTGCATCCGGCTGTTTATTGTGGTATAAATCTTCAAACCATCGGTATATAAATTGTAAGAAGTACCGTCATTTTTTTTAAAATCCTTGAGAATCTCTTCCAATTCCAATCGCAAATGCTCCCGAAAATAAGTCGCCAAGCCTTCACTATGTCCTTCTTTGTAGTATTTCACTTCGATTGGCAATTGCTTGAGCGAGTCGAAGTCCGTCTGTTCTAAATAATTGTACTTGACCATTTGAGTCAGTACTATATTTCGTCGTATGAGAGCATTTTCGGGGTGACGTGCAGGATTGTAATACGTATTGGCTTTGAGCATTCCGACCAATACAGCGGCTTCTTCCGTTCTAAGTTTATTAGGAGATTTGCCAAAAAATCGCTGGGCAGCTACTTTGATACCATAAATATCTTCGCCAAAAGGTACCGTATTTAAATAAAGATTGAGCAGCTCTTCTTTAGTGTAAGTGCGCTCCAAGCGTCGGGCCGTAAAGGTTTCCTTCATTTTATTGATAAGCGTGGAAAGCACCCAGTAGCGCTTACGCGGAAACAAATTCTTCGCTAGTTGCTGACTCAAAGTACTACCGCCACCTGAAGATTCATCCATCAGTAGCACCGATTTCACCAATACTCGCATCCATGCGCGCATATCAATGCCTCGATGCTCAAAAAAACGGGCGTCCTCCGTAGCGACCAGTGCGTTCATTACATCGGGCGAAATCTCTTCGATACTAGCGTTTACGCGGTTTTGAATATAATACTTGCCCAAAGTTTTGCCGTCCTCCGAAATAACCTGCGAAGCAGTATAATTCTGGATTTCTTTTAATTTAGCGTAACTCGGCAACCTTCCAAAAGCCCCTAAATACACCAGCATTGTCAGCAAAAACATCGCCACAACGCCTGCTGCGCCTGCCATTACACTCCAACGGATCAGTTTTTTGCGATTGTCTTGCTCACTAAGCCATATAAGGGTTTGCTTCCACCTTATGCGCGCGTAGGCGGGTAGGTTTTGGAAAAATTCGCGGGTATTTTCCAGGGTTTTATCGAAAGAGAAGCGTTGTTTTTCAGCCATTTATCCACACTGTTTGCAAACAGTAATTCTAAACGAAAAAGCCCGAAAACATATTTTGTTCAAAATGTTTGGGTGTTGCAAATTTAAAACAATAATTTTTAAAATTGCGTATTCAATAAAACTTTAACACCTCATTGTTTTTTTTGACGTAAAAACATATTTTAGTCACACTTTTAAACAAAATAACTCCGTAAAATCATGAATGAAAATATCCTTGATCACCCTCAGGATTTTAGAAAACCGCTCACGCCACAGGAAGCAGCCAAACGCAGAGAGTTGGAAATCGACTTAAAAGAAGCCGAAAAACGCTTGAAAAATGCGCGCATCGCGCTTTGGATTTTCGTAGGCTTACAAACTATCGCCCTTATTGTCCTTGTGGCAAGAGAAAGTGATCTCTCCACTATTATAGCGCAAGCTGTAATTATCTTGTTGTTTATTTTTGCGGCAGTGTATAGCCATTCCTATCCTTTGGCTTCATTTGCATCGGTTTTTACACTTTATATTTTATTACTTATATTAGCAGGTATCAATCAGCCAAGTACACTTCTGCAAGGTCTTATAATAAAAGTTATTATCCTAGGATATTTAGGTATGGGCGCTTTTTATGGCAAAGAAAAACGCGACATCTTGCGCAAATTGAAACAATACGGGGATTGAAAATTACCGCCCCATATGCACCAGCAGCACACTTACATCTGCCGGGGTGACCCCACTGATACGACTCGCCTGGCCTATCGTGCGAGGCTTGATTTTATTGAGTTTTTCGCGCGCTTCGGCGGATAAAGAATTAATTTTGGAATAATCGAAATTTTCCAGCAACCGCACTTCCTCCAGGCGATTCATTTTGCCTACCAATTCCTGTTCACGCTTGATATAACCTTCGTATTTCATATTGATTTCCGCCAATTCGATAAACTCCTCATCAAATTGATTAACAAATTGATTTAGTTCGGGTAATACTTTTCGCAAATCCGTCATGTCAATATTTGGTCGCAATAAAATACCTTGCAGTTTTACTTTCTGGCGAATTGGAGCACTGTCCTTGCTTTCCAGATAAGCATTGATGTCTTCGGGAGCAACGCTCGTTTCTTCAAAGAATTTCTCAACCGCTTTGGCGGCTTCGATTTTAGCATTCACCCGATCCATACGCTCGTCCGCGCCTTTGATGCCAAGCTTTTGCGCTAATGGCGTCAAACGAATATCCGCATTGTCTTGTCGCAATAAAATTCGATACTCCGCACGGGAAGTGAACATTCGATAGGGTTCTTTCGTACCTTTATTCACCAAATCATCAATCAAAACGCCGATATAAGCTTCGGAGCGCTTGAGAATAAAGGGTTCCAGTTCATTGATGGACTGATGCGCATTGATACCAGCCATTAAACCTTGACTGGCGGCTTCTTCGTAGCCCGTTGTACCATTGATTTGACCGGCAAAAAAGAGATTTTTTACCAGTTTCGTTTCCAGCGTCAATTGCAATTGCGTCGGCGGGAAATAGTCATATTCAATAGCGTAGCCTGGTCGGAACATTTTCACATTTTCAAAACCCGGCACTTTCTGCAATGCTTTGTACTGCACGTCTTCCGGCAAGGAAGTCGAAAATCCATTCACATAAATTTCAATCGTATCCCAACCCTCTGGTTCTACAAACAATTGATGTCTTTCTTTATCAGCAAAGCGATTAATTTTATCTTCAATCGAAGGACAATAACGCGGCCCCAAGCCTTGAATGCGCCCGTTGAACATCGGCGAACGGTCAAAGCCTTCTTTCAGCAACTCGTGCACCTCGTCATTGGTGTAAGTGATATGACAGGGTAGTTGTTTTTCAAGCTTTGGAGTATTCGTATAAGAGAATTTGCTTGGGTTTTCGTCGCCAGGTTGTACTTCCATTCGACTATAATCGAGCGAGCGACCGTCCACGCGCGGCGGCGTACCCGTTTTCATGCGACCAGCCTCAAAACCCAATTGAATCAACTGCTCCGTAATGCCCGTTGCTGCTTTCTCGCCTGCGCGACCGCCGCCAAATTGCTTTTCGCCAATATGAATAATGCCGTTCAAAAACGTGCCATTCGTCAAAACCACTGATTTTGCTGGAATTTCCAAGCCCATGCCCGTGCGCACGCCTGCTACGCGACCATCTTTGACAACCAAACCCGTTACCATTTCCTGCCAAAAATCAATATTTGGATGGGCTTCCAGCATCATGCGCCATTTATGCGCAAATAACATCCGATCGCTTTGCGCGCGAGGACTCCACATTGCCGGACCTTTCGACAAATTCAACATTCGGAATTGCACCATCGTATGGTCAGTCACAATGCCAGAATAGCCACCCAATGCGTCAATCTCGCGCACAATCTGCCCCTTTGCCACGCCGCCCATTGCCGGATTGCACGACATTTGCGCGATGGTATGCATATTCATTGTCGCTAGCAAGACCTTAGAGCCCAGATTTGCCGCTGCTACCGCCGCTTCACAGCCCGCATGTCCCGCGCCTACTACTATTACATCATAAGTTGGAAACATAAATTTTAAGTTCGAAGTACGATTTACGAAGTACGAAGTACAATTTGTGTTTCGAGATTACAAATTTACAAAAAAGCCTACTATTGGTTTGATTGTCAAACAGCGTAAAAGGGAAAATCGTTCGAAAAGCTTATTATCAGAAAGCGCTTCTTTGCTTATTTTTGAGGGTAAATAATAAAAAAACGTGTCCACTTTTACTCTGTGAACACGTTTTGCGGCTACTCAGAGGCTTTTTTCGCCAGAAGCTTTTTTGCTTTCTTTGGGCGGCTTTTGCCGTGGCTGCCGCGCCAGATTTTGCCGCGCTTGCTTCTTTTATCGCCTTTTCCCATTGCAATTTATTTTTTGTTAAACAATATGGTAACAACCAGAGGATTGCAAAAATAAGGTTTTTATCATTTAAATACTTGTAAAGCCTCCGCAATTTTTCGGTCGTTGCTCAATCGAGGCACTTTGTTTTGACCGCCGAGTTTGCCTTGCATTTTCATATATTCGCGGAAAGTATTGCGCCGTAAAGGCTTGATTTTCAAAGGTTGTAAAATATTTCCGACGATCAAATCCTCGTAATAAATGTTCTGTCGCACCATCGCAGCGTTTACTTTTGCAGCGAAAGCGTCCAGATTTTCTGGCATATTATCAAATTCTATAAACCATTCGTGATAAGGCAATCCCCCCTCCGGCGGCGAGATCTGCGGTGCAACCGTGAATTCCACGATGCGAATGCCTTCTGCTATAGCGACCGACAACAGGGCTTCCTCCACTTCTTTGCCAATGACATGCTCGCCAAAAGCAGAGATAAAATGCTTGATGCGACCAGTCACAATGATTCGGTAAGGGTTTTTGCTTACAAACTGCACCGTATCGCCGATATTGTAACCCCAAAGCCCCGCGTTATTGTTGATAATCAGCGCATAATTGACGCCGATGTCTACATCGCGTAGAGATAAACGGGTCGGATTTTCGTTAAAAATCTCTTCAGCGGGTACAAATTCAAAAAAGATACCGGAATCCACATTCAACAGCAAACCCTTGCTTTCTGGCAAATCTTGAAATGCAATAAAGCCTTCGGAAGCAGGATAGGTCTCTAAGCTGTCAATGCGTTTGCCGACTAATTCCTCCAACTGTGCTCGGTAAGGTTCAAAATTCACACCACCATAGACAAACATTGAGTAATTCGGAAAAATATCCTTGACATACTTCTTGCCTGTGCGGTCAAGCAGTCGCTCGTAGTACATTTGTACCCAAGGCGGGATACCGCTGATGAGGCGCATATCTTCTTGCCGCGTTTCTTCTACGATGCGTTCCACTTTGGTTTCCCAATCTTCGATGCAATTGGTCGCGTAACTCGGCATTTGATTGGTTCGTAGCCATGCCGGTACTTGATGATTGACAATCCCCGACAATCGGCCCGTGAGGATACCGCCAACTTTGTCCATTTCCGGGCTACCAGAGAGGAAAATCATCTTGCCATCGAGCCAATCGCCTTTGCCCGTGCGGGCGTAGAAATTGAACAAAGCATTGCGTGCTGTGCCAAAATGATTGGGCAGGCTATCTTTTGAAAGGGGGATATATTTTACACCCGAAGTGGTGCCAGAGGTTTTGGCGAAATATTTGGGAAATCCTTTCCAAAGCACGTCGGCTTCACCATTTTTAATGCGTTCGATGTAGTGGCGAATACCTTCATAATCGCGGATCGGAACGTGTTCTTTAAAATCCTCGTAATTATCAATTTTATTAAAATGATGCTCCTTGCCAAAAGCCGTTTTGCGCCCTGTTTTAATCAATTTTTTGAATACCTTTTTCTGCGCTCCTACCCCGTCGGCTGACCAACGATCAATCTTTTGGGCAACTTTATTTGCAATTGGCTTGATAATAGACGCTTTGAATCCCATGGATGTTTTTTCCGTTTAGAACTGCAAAGTTAGCGAATAGGTAATGGATCATTGATAATTTAGCATTATCCATTTAGCAAGAAATTGAAAATCAACGGATTTATTATTTCAATAGCGTGTCCAAATTCACATGGTCTTTGATGATTTGGATAGCACGTTCTACTTTCCAGGGAGTGCGAAGATTGATTTTGACTTCGATGCGGCTAATTTTGAGTGCAGCGCCATAACTATCGAGTGTGGTAGCGATGACTGGGATTTTGTGTTTTTCCACGTAATCTTTCCGTGTAAAATTGTCCAAAAAACTGGGGATATAGTCGCGCTCGCCGATGACCAGAATGCCTGATAATTTGAGGTTTTCAACCTGATCCTGGAGTGCCAATTCTTCAATTTTGTCAATCACGTTGTTGATTCGGCGAAAGCCGACAATTAGCAACAATCGCTGAAAGCTCTCCACTTCTTCGCGCTCGACCAAGGCGCCGGAAACAATATTTTCCACCCAATTATCCAAACTATCCTCGTTGAATAAAGTAACACCATTCACTGCTCGGCGAATGGTTTCCATGATCGGATAGGTGAGGTTTTTATCAAAAGGCAATACACCAAGTAACGGAATGCCCATTTGGTCTAACTTTTTGCCCACATAATGGCGTACTTTTTCCAATTTATCAGGCAAAACCTTGTTGAGAATAACGCCTTTAATAGGCACTTCCTGCTCTCGAAACAGCGCCAATTTTACATTCAAATCGTCAATCGTGCTGCCAATGCCGCCTTCCACCACCATGATGACGCCCGCGCCAAGCGCCTTAGCCACTTGCGCATTAGAAAGATCAATCACGCTACCCACGCCCGGATGTCCCGTGCCTTCATAGACCACCACATCGTGTTTGGCGTGCAAGGCTTCGGCCGCTTTTAAAATATCTTCCTTGAAATGAAATTTCGAAGGATCATCAAGATAAGCAGTCGTCAGGCCACTTCCCACAATCACAGGGCTGTGCAAATCAGCGGAGAGTTCAAAATTCATCATTTTAGCAAATAAAAGAGCATCTTTGTCCACTTTCAAATCGCCGAGATCCACAAATTCCTGTCCAACAGGTTTGCAGTAGCCTACATTATAACCTTTTTCGCGTAAAGCAGAGAAAATCCCAAGCGTACAGGTCGTTTTGCCCACGTGCTGGCTAGTAGCGGCAATATAAATTCGGTTGGTCATCCTAATATTCACTGTTGGTTTTTATGGCACGATAATGGTTTTGCTTTTGAATTTCTTTTTGAAATGTATGAAATAGGTTGTTTTTTGAAAAGCAATACATACCAATTTTAAAAATCAACTTATCAACTTATCAACTTCGTTATAAATATTTTTGAATCTTAATCGCTGATGGTAAGGAAAAACGTCCATGATCTCTCCTCTGCGCAGCTTTTCCTGCGTATCCCACCAGAATTCAACATCGTACAAATCGCCATGCAATTGGAAAAACATATCCCTGATATCCTTTCTTCCCACCAGAAATTTGGTGAATTCCTCTGGGAAAATATCATTAGGACCTACCGAATACCAAGGCTCGCTGGCCATTTCATCCTCGAAACTTCTGGCTGGCGGAATCCTGCGAAAATTGCAATCGGTTAAAAACATAATTTCATCATAATCATAAAAAACAACCGTGCGCAGGCGCGTCACGCCAAAGTTTTTCAGCAGCATATCGCCAGGAAAAATATTTACCGCTGCCAATTGTTTGATGGCTTTGCCATAATCATCAATGACTTCTTCTGCTTCTTCCAAGGTAGCACGCTCCAGGAATAAATTCAACGGAATCATTTTCTTTTCAATATATAAATGCTTGATTTTGATTTGCCCATTTTTGAGTTGCACTTTCGATGGCGCATCCTTGAGCAATTCCTCGAGCAAATCCTCCGAAAAACGGCTTTGTTCTGTAATAAAATTTTCAAACATATGGCTATCTGCCATGCGTCCCACGCGGTCGTGCAAGGATACGAGTTCGTACTTTTCTTTTACTTCCTTTTCGGTCACATTTTTGGGTGGCGGAAATTTATCTTTAATAATCTTGAACACCATATTATAAGAGGAAAGCGTAAACACATTCATCACCATTCCTTTGATGCCCGGCGCGATGATAAATCGGTCGTCCGATTTCGCCAAATGCCTTAGAAAATCTCGAAAAAGTACTGTTTTACCGTGTTTTACAAAACCAATCGAATTATATAATTCGCTCATGCTTTTGAACGGAAGAATCGTTTGCAGAAAATCCACCATTTCGGTAGCGATGTCGGTATCCACCAAGAAATACGAACGGTTATAACTAAAAATGGAACTCACATCGTTCATATCAGTAAGCAAGGCATCCGCATAAATCCCATTTTCCTCATTCAAAAGCGGCAATACAAAAGGAAGCATTCGTTCATCAAGGCAGAGTCGGCCGACTAAATAGGCGCCCTTGTTGCGAAAGAAAACTGAGCGTAACATTTCAATACGAGCGCTGCGGATATTCTTATGCTCAGAATCCAATTTTTGCTGCAAGGCATCTGCGATGTAACGAATATCGCGTTCCAAATTCTCGAAAGGTGCATCAAAAGTGTAACAAGCAAAAATCTGGCGGATCGTTGTCTCTATTGGGCTGGCGACAAAAAACGTATAAAAAATAGGTAACATGGATTTGAACTCGCGGTAGGTACCGGTAGCGTGCACGAACATTAGTTCTTCGTCAGCACTCAGACCCTGGTGGCTATGGCGGAAGATAGAATTATAATAGGTTTCAGCAATATTGCGAGTATTAAAATTCAAGATTTCATCCAGATACATTTGCTTCATTTCGCGCCAGAAGTCGCGGTCAGCAGCTTTTTCTCCCAAAAATTCTTTGAGTTTCTCGGTGGTAGCGCCTACCGAATCACGGTAAAGGGTAAGTCGCTCGCGGGAATCAGCTTGAAAGCCAAACCAGTCGCGGTGTTCAAAGCGAATCTTGGCACGCTTGGTAATACGTTTAAATTGGTGATAATATTGAATATAATCGCCCAGAATAAGGTACGCAGCATCATAAGGTAATAACTTCTCAAACATCGCATCGGATTTGACCTAAATATACAGAACGGCGCGGCGATTTGAAAATTTTATTTGGAAGTATCTCCAATAGCCAATTGCTAATGTTTTGTGGCTTATCGAACTTTTTGTAACATTGATGCGGTTTTTATTAAAAGTAATTCGTTATGGAATATATATTTCCTGATTTCCCAAGAATTAGTGTGAACCCTGCTCGATGCACAGGCAAACCTTGCATTAAAGGTACGCGTATGCCCGTTGATTCAGTACTTGCATATCTTGCTGGAGGTATGAGCGTAGAGGAATTTGTCCAGGAGTTTTATTGGATTGCAAAAGAAGATGTACAAGAAGCTTTAGCATTTGCGGCTACTATGGATTGAACCGTAGGACGCTTATCTCCAACATAGGGCTCTCCTCCCAATCCAGCATCGCATTTAGTAATTTTATAAAGTGAAAATGTTTCAAATCCTTTATTTGCAGGGCTTCCGGTATGATTTTATCTTCATCCAACAGACGCTGTCGGCAAGTGCCAGCAAGCAATGGGGTAGCAGGAGTGAACCATTTTTGCCCATTGAAAAAAGCGACATTAGCATAGGATGTATCGCTCAGGTAGCCATTCTTTATAATTAAAATATCATCGGCCTTGGTTTTTGCTAAATGCTCGGCGAAGCGAGTGCGGTCGAGCCATTTATAATGATAATCAATATCATTATCTTCTACCAACTGAATAGAATGAATTGGCTTGATTTGATAGGGCTGAAATTCAATTATATTAATATTTATATCATAAATAACTCGACATTTATAAATATTATTATCTAAATCAGCAGGGATTGTAATAATTTCTTCCAAAGAAAGTTCATCATTACAATTATATACTATTTTTCGAGTGCGATTCAAGCGCTCATTATGATAGCGGATATTACAAAGTCGCCGATTTTTGATTTGAATGGTTTCCAAGCAGCTGTTCAAAAATAGATAATTTTTAGTTGATACATCAATAGGTTTGGCACATTTCCGAAATGTGCCAAACGCTTAATTTACTTACGCTTCGGATCCAAAGCATCGGTCAGTCCTTCGCCCAGAAGATTGAATAAAGTCACCGTAAAAAATATTGCCAGGCCAGGAAATATTGCCAGCCACCAAGCGGAGGAATATTTGCGCGCCACATTGAGCATACTACCCCAGGTCACCTGATCAGCCTCCATGCCGATGCCCAAAAAAGATAAAAATGCTTCGATCAAAATGGCAGATGCGATACCAAACGCAATGGTGATAAGCACCGGCGTAAGCGCATTTGGGAGTGCGTGTCGTGTGATGATACGCCAATCGCTGAAACCCATAGCCCGCGCTGCTTCGATATAACTTAAACTACGGATACGCAGGAACTCCGCTCGAACAAAGGCAGCAATACTCGTCCAACTAATCAAGCCGATAATCGCCATTATGTAAAAAATAGAAGGTTTTTTAATGACCGCGATGACCGCCAAAATTAGCAACAACGCTGGAATGGAATTAAATATTTCAATAATGCGCATCACCAGAATATCCGCAGGAACGGTGACTTTTTTGGCTAAAATTGGTATTTTTTTCAAAAGGACCACCAAAACATTAGCTACGAACATTATGATGATAAAAATCCCGAAGCTTTTGCTGAGTTCTATTATAAAATTGCCCTCTTCAAAATAATAACTTCGCACGGTAAATCCATAAAAAATACTCAGCGCAAATCCAATGATATTCAGAATCAAGCGAATACGAGAAATTCTCATGCGTTCATCGCCAAAGTAACCCGCCATCGCACCAAAAAAGACACCAATAATCGTAGCAATTGCCATCGCAATCACGCCAACCAGCATCGCCGTACGCGTCCCTGCAATCATCCCCGCCAGCACATCACGCCCAATCTGATCCGTACCCAGCCAATGCCGCCAGCGCCAGGAGCGTATATTTTGCTTCCCGAAAGGACTGATATAACTCAGGTTTTTGCGGTCAATCGTATTATAAGAATATGGTATAAGTGGGAAGATCACGGCTTCATAAGGCAATTCGCTCCAATTGGCGATTACAAATTTTGCTTCCCACTGCGACCAGCCAGCATTCACGGTGTATTGCTTGAAAATTGGGAAATAAGTTTTGCCTTCCAACTTGCAATAAATAGGCTTTTCATTTGCCAAAAAATCAGCAAAAAATGCCACAAACAATAATACATACAACAATCGCAAAGACCATACCGCGAGGCGATTCTTCCTGAACTGCCGCCGCACGATAGACCAGTAGCTTTGGTCGCTTAAACCTTGTTCTGCTTTGGCTAAAAGCCGTTTTTTTGATTTGTTGCCGAAAAGCATTTACTTGTAAATTAAAGCTGCTAAAAATACGGAACTCATTGGATAATCCAACAGTAAAACACTGAAAAGGCACTTTAACACATTCAAAACAGGATTAAACCTGAAATTCTTTTAATTTTATTCTTTCAAAATAAGACGACTATGCAAAAAGCAGTCCAAATTTATACCTTGATCCTGGCGTCTTTTCTGACGATCATCTTCTTCGCCTCTTATTATTCGGCGGATGCAAACTCAAAAGCTACAAATAGTGGAAGCGAAAAATCCAATAGCTTGCCGCAAGATATTCGACCTGTTGATCTGGATCGCCCCTTTGATTTTGCTGGAGAGAAACTACCAATGGATAATTTTGATGTACGCGAACGCCTTGACCGCGAGCTACTTATAAATACTTATTTGCATGCGACTACGCTGCTGCATATCAAAAGCGCTTACAAGTATTTTTCGGTGATCGAAAAAATTCTTGCTGAAAATGATATGCCCGACGATTTCAAATACATGGCTGTAGCCGAAAGTAGCTTGCGCAATGCCGTATCTTCGGCGGGCGCTAAGGGCATCTGGCAATTTGTATCTAATACAGGCGAGTATTATGGTTTAGAAATCAACGAGGAAGTGGACGAGCGCTACCATATAGAAAAAGCGACCGAAGCGGCTTGCAAATATTTAAAAGATTATAAAAAACAATTCGGCAACTGGACTTTGTCGGCGGCAGCATACAATATGGGTGGCCCGCGCCTCAAGCGCGATATGGAAGCCCAACGCGCCGATAATTACTACGATTTGAACCTAAACGATGAGACTTCGCGTTATGTGTTCCGTCTGGTGGCGATCAAAGAAGTATTGAAAAATCCGAGCCTTTTTGGTTTTAATGTAGATGAATCGGAAGGTTACTCGCCAATGAGCGATTTTAAAGTTGTAGAAGTGAATGGTCCGATTGCCAGTCTGGGCGATTTTGCAATAGAAAATGGCACGACGTACCGAATGCTCAAGGTTTATAATCCTTGGCTCATTTCATCGAAATTGACGAATAAAGCGAAAAAGACGTATCAAATCAAAATTCCATTGCGCTAGAAGCCAAGCATGGCCTTGATTTTGGCGAAATTGCTGTTAATGATGCCCAAGGATTCAAATAGCTGAAAATCAGTAGCTACGGCGTCTTCCCAGCGTAGTTTTTTGGCGACTTTCTCGCCTCGGTATTGCTGATAAATGCTTTCCGCTTCGCCAGCGTTCCCAGCTAATAAATGATAATGCGCCCAATTCAGCCAGAGCGCTGTTTCTTTCGGATATTTCCCTAATGATCTGGTTAGGAATATTTTAGCCTCATCAAATTGCTTAATATAAAGTAAATTTTGGCTTAAATTATAATAAATATCTTCATTCTCTTCACCCAGATCAAGCAACTCCCGATAGCGCTTTGCGAGCGCCGAATAATCTTTCGTCAATTCCAATCCGCGGATTTCCTCTTGTAGCGCCTTTACTTTTGCTTTTGATTTCAACTCTTCATGCCCGGTTTGTACCGAACACTCTTCCATAAATCCTTGCTGCTGAATAATTTTTTCTTGCTGACTCAATTGCTCAAACGCGCTGGGGCGATACCGATTAATCATTTTACTTTTGAAACAATCGCATACCACTTTAGCTGCCTCCGGCTGAAAACGCAATATATCCGCGCATTCGTTGAAGAATTTATCCTTACTTTCTGCCGTCCATTCGTCCACATATTCCTGAGTAGCAACAACGGCGATGGCTTCGAGCGTGACGTACACGCCTTCGGTCGAACTGGGATTATTGAAACATAGATAAACGCTGCGATTGCTGACATCATTTATCAGGATAGTGCCATCTTTGATATTCTCGCGCGACCCATCGAAGGTTTTTTCAGGTTTTGAAAAACTATACACATTCCAGGAAGTCGCAAAAAATTCCTCCTGGCCTTTGACATCGGTCAAATAAATATCCACGACGCCTGCGCCGGTGGGCTTTACCACTTGATAAGCCATATTCGTGGTGATGCCGATCAGATTAGAATTGAGCAAACCCTTCGCTACAAAATCGGTCACTTGCTTGAGTAGTTTGATGCTTTCGCCGCCGCTTTCTTTTTTGGAAGTAGTAAAGGCGTAAGACCATTGCACTGTGTTCTCGGGCAATTCTATCTTGATGGCGTTGCGGGGCTTGCCGCCAATGCGCGTCTGACTATTTAGATAAAAGGTTTGTTCTTCAAGCAGGGGCACCACTTTTTGAACAGTTTTGTAAGATTGTGCGGCGCCAATCGAACAAAAAATAACGCAGCCAATAAAGGGAAGTGCAAATTTCATTTTGCAGATAGTTTAATGGATTTTCTGCTGAAAATTAGGGTTTTATCTTGAAATTTAAAAATGTAAAAACAAGGTTTCTCCAATACAGTCCGTGTTTTTATAGGAAAAAAGGCCTTTTTATAGAATGATATTTTTACTTTTCATTCAGCGCCAAATTTCCTTCTTGGTTTTATAAAAAAATATTCTTTTCTTTGTTTTTAATTCATATTCCAAAGCATGAGAATGATCAAAGCATGGCTTCTACTTGTAGTGCTGCTATCCAACTGGGTAGGGGGGCTGCTATGCTTTGAAATGAATTATTATATTGAAATCCGGCGCGATATGAACGCGCTGGAGCAAGCGATTGCGGCGGGAGTGACCGAAAAAACGGGCATAGAAAGTACCGTCAAGATCGAAGAAGCGGCAGTGCCCAGAGGACATATTTATAGCGACTTTTTCCTGTTTTCAGAAGAAATGGATAACGGTGAAACCGTTTATTATACGATTGAAAATGACGCTAAATCTACTGATATTCAGCAGGTAACACATCGTGAAAAGAACCCAGTCTCCGATTCGGAAAAAGCGATGTTGTTCAAAAGTCTTTTCCAGGAATTTGTCGTGTCAAATTCAACTTTGACAAATATTTCTGTAGCGATTATTAAGGAGAACTGTTTTTATTTTAATAGTTATCAACCTCAGCCTTACCTTTCTATTCTTACACCACCACCTAATTTAGCTTGATTGTCAAGGCTTTACAATTCATTTGTTTTTTTGTGGTTTTACCACTAAGAATTTATTTAAATAATATTTTCTGGGAATTGGATATCGAATTATCATTCTTTTGATAAGAGCATCATGAATAATGCTAAATAATTTTTGATAGTTCTGGTAAAAAATTAACCGCTTTTATACCTGAATCATTTATTTGTAAAGCCTTTGCGCATCGCTGAAAAATGCTTTGGCATTAATAAAACAAAAATATACTTCGGTTAAAAAGAACAAACTATGCGCTTCATGTTGGAGCGCGGAGCGCCGATGTTCTTATTACAAATTATATTCAATAAACATCTGTTACATGAAAAGGCTAATCTTATTAACTACTTATATCATAATATTGGGCAGTATTTATCCTCTGGTCGCTCAAACACCCACGGATAATTTGATGATGGAAAAAGGGCAAATCTGCATTGCCGCCCTTTATTCACATGATACATGGAATGAATATTGGGAAGGAACGCTCAAGCGCGACAACCAAAATGTAGGAACGCTAACTCGTCAAACAGCGATGCCAATGTTGGCATTAGGTCTTATTAAACGTGTAAATGTGATTGTAGCGCTTCCTTGGGTAAGTACGGAAGCAAGTGGCGGACAGGTGGCAGGCGCCAACGGAATCCAGGATTTTGGCATTTGGATTAAAGCGACCGCATTAGATAAAACAATAGGTGTCAGCAGGCTCACTTTACACGGTGTGGCAGGTTTTTCCGCTCCAGCCTCGAATTATTTACCTGATTATGCACCATTTAATTTAGGTTTTGGCTGTACGGAAGGTTCGTTGCGTGGTATTTTACAATATCAAATTGGGAATGGACCTTTCATTCGGGCACAAGGGGGCTATCATTTGCGCGGGCATTCTACTATTGAGCGGGATTATTATTATACTGACAAAGGTTATTATACCGACAAAGTAAATATGCCTAATGCTATTACGTATGGTGCAGTACTGGGTACCTGGTTATTTAATCGATCTTTTAAAATAGAAGCCACTTATGATGGACTGAATACATTGGGCGGGCATGATATTCGCCGACAAGATGTAGGCTTTCCTTCTAATAAAATGATTTTCACAAGGATAGGCGGCGGGCTACAATACTTCTTTCCAACTATAAAAGGACTGGGTGTACTTGCAAATGGCAGTTATATACTTACTGGTCGGAATGTTGGGCAATCCACTATGATTACAGGAGGTATTACCTATCAGTTTGGAATTTGGAAATAATTTTTAGCAAAAGACTAAAATCAACCGAATCATGAAAAAGTTTTTACATTTTATTATAATATTTATCACTGTTTCTTTATTTTTTACATCCTGTGAAGAAGATTTTCCAACCCAGGCAGACATCGAGCCTTATAATTTCGCTTCTTTGGATGTAAATGGCGGAAAATGGAAACCCATTTTATTAAATAGTGCAACAGAGATCAGCATACCTGTTCCAGAGAGTACGTCGAGCCAATCTTATCAAAGCGAATTGTCGGAACTGAAAAGTATCATTAGTCAACGCACTGGTGCGCAGCAGGAAGCCCTTGAATACTGGGGTAGCAATGCTTTAATCCGCTGGAATGAGATCGCACTTCAGTTGACAAATAAATATAATTTGATACCCCCCCCCAATCCCGATGGCACTTATACCTTGCCGGATCCAACCAATCCCGGCAAATTTCCTTATTTTCCATTTGCACATCCGCCTTACACATCGCGGGCGTTATCGTATTGGGGAGCAGCGCAGTATGATGCACTCGTTGCCGCCTGGCATTACAAGTATCAGTACAATCGGGGAGCGCCTTACCTGGCGGATAATTCTATTCAGACGGGTTTGCCGAAAAACGATTTGCCCTCGTATCCTTCTGAAGATGCGGTAATTGCAGCGGTTTCGCAAGCAATTCTCACGGCAATGTTTCCTTTGGAAAAAGATTTTCTCACAGCAAAAGCAGAAGAACATAAAAATAGTCGCTTGTGGGCAGGCATGAATGTTGAAAGCGACCTGGTAGCTGGCGATTCCTTGGGTAAAGCCGTTGCAGCAAAATTCCTGGTGCGTGCAAGGACAGACGGCATGAGTCGAGCACAAACACCCAAATCAGTTTCCGATTCGTTGACCAATGCTTCAAAAACAAAATGGGGTTGGTTTTGGCATAATTTGGAACTCCCTCAACGCCCGGTAGGATTGACACCTTTGTTTGGTCAGGTAAAAATGTGGTGTGTGCCCAATGTAGAATTGGTACGTCCTGTACCCCCGCCCGCTCCGGGTACGCCTGCTTTTGAAAAAGATGCTAAAGAATTGCGGGATATTGCTAAAAATGTGACAAAAGAGCAGCGCAAAATTGCCAATTTCTGGGCAGATGGTTTGAATACTTATACGCCTCCGGGGCATTGGAATCGACTTGCTGGGGAATTTATTGTAAAATATCAACAAAATCCATTACGCGCCGCCCGCACTTTTGCCTATTTAAATATGGCGGAAATGGACGCTGGTGTTGCCTGTTGGGATGCCAAATATTATTACCATTATCCGCGCCCATCGCAAGCGATTCCAGGGTTTAAAACCATTTTGGGTATTCCCAATTTCCCAAGTTATACCTCTGGGCATTCTACTTTTTCAGCAGCAGCAGCTACCGTTTTGTCGCACATTTTCCCGAATGAAAGTGCGAGATGCCAAGCCTGGGCTAGAGAAGCCGCAGAATCTCGAATTTATGCGGGTATTCATTATCGCTTTGATGCGGAGGCAGGATTGACACAAGGGAAGGCGGTTGGCGAGTATGTAGTAAATCAAGCTAAAGCCGATGGGGCAGAATGATAAGTAATGGAGCATATTTAATTTATAACAAATTTTTAATAAAAAACTGATTTTCAATTAAATAAGACTATCGACTGTGGACTATAAAACTGCTCGACTACTTATATGTGGAATAAAAATTAATAATATTTTTTAATTCCTAAAATCACTATTATTATGAAACCTAATTTCATTACTATCATAATTTGTATTTTATTTATCAGCTTTACAGGAACTGCATTTTCACAAGGTTGCGTCGCCATTCGCAATATGAGTTGCTCGGGCGCTACTATGAGCGGTAGCAATCCTTCAGGCTTGTTTGATCAAGGACAATGGCAAGTATCGCTTGGCTATCGTCATTTCAAATCTTTTCGCCACTTTCGCGGCAAGCACGAGGAGGCGAATCGCGTAGAGGAAGGCACAGAAGTGATTAATTTATTCCATTCTGTTGATTTGGGCGTGACGTATGGTTTATCCAATCGTTGGACACTCTCGGTTACCTTGCCAATAGTCACGAATGACCGTTCTTCGCTCTATGAGCATTATGGAAACTCAATAGAAACGAATCCTGGTCGCAATCGTTTTCACACATACTCGGCGGGGATAGGCGACTTGCGCGTAGCAGCAAATTACTGGTTGTTTGATCCAACGACGCATCATACGGGCAATATTGCAGTAGGCTTGGGCATCAAAGCGCCTACGGGTAAAGCAGATGTGGAGGATGATTTTCATAAACTGGATGAAAACGGTAGTGATTATACCATTCGCCAGCCCGTAGATCAATCCATTCAGCTCGGCGACGGCGGCTGGGGTGTCAACTTGGAAATGCAAGCATTTCAAGCATTATTTCATAATACAGCGCTGTATTTCAATGGATTTTATATGTCAAATCCAAGAAATGTCAATAATACTTTGCGCCGCGCAAATTTAGATCCAAGTGATCCATTTAATTATTTTTCAGTGGCAGATCAATATGCTGCAAGATTAGGCTTGAATTATTTTCCTACCTCCAATTTATCCTTGAGCTTTGGGGGACGTATAGAAGGAATTCCGGCGCATGATATCATCGGCAAGGAAGAAGGTTTCCGCCGCCCAGGGTATGCGATTTCCATCGAACCAGGAATTTCGTATATATATAATCAATTCGCATTCAGCTTAAACGTACCTATAGCAGTCGAGCGTGATCGCATTCAAAATGTACAGGACATCATGACTGGACGTCATGGCGACGCAGCTTTTGCCGATTACTTGATCAACGCCGGAATCGCTTATCGTTTTTCCAAAAAGAAGGAAGCTGCCTTCAGAAGTTGGGAAGATTTGAATAAGGATTAAAATATTAGCAATTAATGTAGTAGGGTTGCTGATACTAACGTAGGATTGGCAACCCTTTTGCAATTTTAGGATTGTATTTTGAATATTTTGTAGATTTGAAGGACAAAACTATTCTACTAAATCACCTTCAAATTATGACTTCCAGTGAAAAAATACAATCCGCTATTGCCATTTTCGTTGCTTTCCTGGCTTTATTTATTTCTGTTTGGCAAGGATGCGAACAACGCAATCATAATCGCCTGTCGGTGAAGCCTTTGCTCACCTTTGATGAAGTGACGATTGATAAACAGCGAGAAATCAAGCTGTCAAATAGTGGACTGGGGCCTGCTATTATCGAAGACTTCATTATACGGGATAGTTCAGGGGATTATTCCAGCTCAAATAAGAATTTATCTTTTATGCCATTGATGAATGCTCGGGGACTAATGGATAGTGTTAGTTGGAACTATTATTTCTATACCGGAGATGTGATCAGAGCGGGAGAGGATTTTACTATACTCAGATGGAAAATCAAAAATTCTGAAAATTTGAATATTAAAATCGAGGTCAAGTACAAATCTATTTACAATGAGTCATTTGAAGTAGTCACTGAATTTTAGGGCTTATCAATTCTTAAAATTAACTGATTAGTAGCGATAAATGTGGCACACCTCAGAGGTGCGCCACATTTTTATATATCTAAGGTTTTACTACTTCTTTATCCTTGATTTTCAAGGCTTCATCTATTCTCGCCATCAGGTCACTCAAGTGATCTATCGACATTTGATCTTTTTGCATACTCATATTATTTCTAATATCCTGCTGCAATTTGACCAAAGTGGAGCGTGTCACCGACTTAATATCGGTTTGCTTGTACTTATCATCCTCGTTTTGCATCCATTCGCTCATTTTCTCAATAAATACGCGTTGCAAATTCCGACGGAAAGCGTCAATCTCCGCGCCACTATTCACTTCGCTGAAAATACTGTTTCTAACATCGCTGTACAAACTCGCCACCGAATAAGCTGCATCCCCATTCAATGCTTGATTTTCAATCATGCGCTTGAGGCGGTCACCATTGAAAAGTGAATTCAGCGTAGTGGTTTGCAGGCTTTGAATATCGTCCATCGCGCCCGTAGCTTGAATGCGAGAAAGTACATCTTTATCCAACAGCCACTTAGGCGTTTCGAATATTTGCTTATTCAAAAACTGCACAGCGCGTTCTTGCTTGTCTTTCGAAACATGGGTATAAACAGCGCCTTTTTGATCGTAGGTTTTATCGTATTCATACACACCGCCCACGTTGCTAGAAACATGACCGGAATAGCGGCGAAGCTGACCAATAATCTGTCCGTGCAATTCATCCAAATCGGCATAATCCTTGCCAATTGCCTCTGTCCACTTAATCAAATTTGGTACAATACGTTGTAAATTTTTAATACCTAAATCACTGGCAATCATCGCATCATGTCCAATGTCTTCGGTTTGAGCGCTTGGATCAAGTACATTACCTTGCTGCTGCCCATAGCGATAAATTGGGTTGTCTGCGCGTTCGATGATCCATTTGTGCAAAGTTGCCTTTTCTGCTTCGGCGTCTTTGGCATCAGGTATCAGTTTATAGCCATACATAATAGACCATTTGTCGTAAGGGCCAATCTTTGGAAATAAGCCTGCGCCTTTATCCTCGGGCTGCGCCACGTAATTGAATCGCGCATAATCCATGATCGAAGGCGACACGCCCATACGCTGTACGAAGCCCGGCGAACGCAACGAATCCACATGATAGGCAGGGCTCGCGCCCATATTGTGCGGCAGACCAAGCGTGTGACCTACCTCGTGTGCTGCGACAAAACGAATGAGTTCGCCCATCAATTTATCGTCAAATTTTACTTTTTGTGCGTCAGGATTTACTGCTGCGGTTTGAATAAAGAACCAGTTGCGTAGCAAATTCATCACATTATGATACCAAAGAATATCACTTTCGATAATTTCGCCGCTGCGCGGATCGTGTACGTGCGGGCCTTGCGCGTTTTGAATGTCGGTAGTGATATAACGAATCACCGAATAGCGTACATCTTCAGGACTCCAATCTGGATCTTCTTCTTTTGAAGGTGGGTCTTTCGCAATGATTGCATTTTTAAAACCTGCTGCTTCAAAAGCGATCTGCCAATCCTCGATACCTTGCTTTAGATAAGGACGCCATTTCTCCGGCGTAGCCGGGTCGATATAATAAACGATTGGCTTGATCGGTTCTACTAATTTGCCACGTTTGTAAGCCTCCATATCTTTCGGCTCGAGCCGCCAGCGAGTTACATATTTACGCGTAGCCGCCTTTTGCTCATCAAGGCTGTAGTTGTTTTGCTCAATAGAAAAATAACCAACTCGGGAATCATACAAACGTGGACGCCAAGGTTGATCTGGTAATTTGATAAACGACTGGTTCATTTCTATCGAAAGTGCTCCTGTTACAGCATTGTCGGGCAGTTTGTCACCATTGAAAGTCAATACGTGGCGCACTTCCACGTTATCTGGGAAGCTCCGCATATTATTGATGAAACTGCGCGACTTGTCTAAGCCTTTGATAGCGAAACTCTTGCGCTGGGTATCATTCAGCGGGCCAATCATATCTACATCGCTTGTAAATAAAGCCGAGGCGTCAAATACTATAGCTTTAGTATCAGGATTGGTTGTTTCGATTTTAAACGACATAATAATCGGTTCAAAATTATTACTTCGTACCGATTCATAGATCGGATCGTCAGGATTGGCAACACTTTCATAAGATACAGAACGCAATAAAACCTGATCATCTTTTCGCTGCCAGCGCACGATTTGCTGTGGACGTGTCGATTGCCCTGCGCCGCCAAAGGTCAAATTCTTCACAAAACCTGAAATCCGACTCACCACCAGGATTTCTTTTTCCAATACATCAGCCGGCATTTCAAAATAATATTTGGTATCTACCTTATGCACTGTAAAAAGCCCTTCGTCGCTTATCGCCTCATCCGTAATGATGTCTTTGTACGTTTTCTCTTTTTTCTTTTGTTCGGGCTTCTCTCCTTCGTTTGCTTGTGCTCTCGCCTGTGGAGCGCTGATAGCAATGGTCAGCGCCAGAGTTAGTAAAAAAGTAAATAAATTTTTCATCACAATTCGGAATTTTAGTGAGTGTAATGAATTAAAAAATAAGTTTTTAGACCGCAAACAACATATTCGTTGCCGTAAATTTTAGACGAGATAAAACCTTGGTTTTATCCTTTTGGACTAAATTCAATGGCAAAATAAAAAAATAGCCCCAATGTAGAGCTATCTTATGGCATTTTGACAGTATTTGCTAAACGTTCTCTATGATAGAGAATCAGCTATTGGACTGCATTTTTTTCTTTTTGGCATTTTGCAAATACTCTCTAATGCCAGCGATAATGGGTGGAAGAATGGAAACAAAGATAATAAGCAGTACAACGAGAGAAAAATTATTTTTGACAATCGGAATATTGCCAAAGAAATAGCCAGCAAGTGTCAGCGGGATCACCCAGAGAAAACCGCCAATAATATTATAAAAAGCAAACTTTCGATAGGACATTTGACCCAAACCTGCTACAAAAGGTGCAAACGTGCGCACAATTGGCACAAATCGAGCCAAAATTATCGTTTTACCGCCATATTTTTCATAAAACCGATGCGTACGATCCAAGTGTGATTGCCGAATGATCGGGCGGCGCATTGCCAAAATACGTTTTCCTGCAAAAGCGCCTATAAAATAATTAACTGTATCACCGAGGATAGCGGCTATAATTAAAAGAATGAGCATCAACCAAATATTCAAGGATTCAGGAAACTGAGCAGAAAGGGTACCTGCTGCAAAAAGTAATGAATCACCTGGCAAGAACGGCGTGACTACGAGTCCTGTTTCGCAGAAAATAATCAAGAATAAAATGAAGAGCGTCCAAAAACCATACTGCTGCACCAGATCAGCCAAATGCTCGTCGATATGCAAAATAAAATCAATGATAGATTGTATCATTTTCTGTCTTTTAGGTTTAGGGGAGCAAAGATATAGAATAATTTGGAAGTATGGTTTTTTAGCAAAAGCACAAA
>JANRME010000193.1:0-21036 GCA_033761835.1 Saprospiraceae bacterium | reverse complement strand
TGCCTAATCTCACCGATCAGGAAATTGCGAATATCCTTGCATATATTGATGCTGTTTATGTCGGAACATATCCTCCTAAAACGGATGGTGGTACAACTCCAACGGGGCCAGTCGTTGCAAAAAAACCAAACAACTTACCTTTATTTATTGCGTTGGCTTTAATTTTGGGGATTCTGGCGGTAGTGTTGGCACGTATTGTAGCGAATTTGAATTACATGATTCAGGTGCGCGAAGGTGAAACGCCTACTCGCCGCAAGACTTTGGTTGAAATCCTTACCAGCAAAGGCGTGATCGCTTTTGTCATCTTTGCTTTGGTTGTTTTGGGCGGTTACACAACGGTGAATAATGCGATTGCATTGGGTCGCCAGCAAGGCTATCAACCGGATCAACCGATCAAATTCTCGCACGCTACGCACGCGGGTTTGCAAAAGATTGATTGTCAGTATTGTCATGACGGTGCTCGCCGCAGTAAGCATTCCAATATTCCAGCTGCCAATACTTGTATGAATTGTCACAAAGCAATTGAAGTAGGCTCGCAATATGGTACAGCGGAGTTGACCAAGATTTTTGCTTCGGTAGGTTATGATCCAAATACCGACAAGTATATTGAAAATTATGACCAATTGAGCGATGCAGAAATTGAAACGATTTACAAAAAGTGGTTCACGGATAGTTATGTAAAAGAAAAAGGTAAGTGGGATACGCAAGGCGAAAAACTACGAGATGAGCAGTGGGAAGGCATTGTAGCTGCTTTGACGAATAAAGAATCTGGCGACAATAGTATTTATGGGCCGATCGAATGGACGCGCATTCATAACTTGCCCGACCATGCTTATTTCAATCACGCGCAGCACGTAGCAATCGGTAAATTGGAATGCCAAACTTGCCATGGTAAAGTAGAAGAAATGGAGGTAGTTGCTCAATATTCGCCGCTTTCGATGGGCTGGTGTATCAATTGCCACCGTCAGACGGAGGTGAAATTCACAGATAATAAATATTACGAATCTTATACCCGCTACCACGAAGAATTGAAAAAAGGCGAACGCCAAAAGGTAACGGTAGAAGAAATCGGTGGTTTGGAATGCCAAAAATGCCACTATTAATATAAAAGCTTAAAGGTTTTATATTTATTTTAGGAGTTTGGAGGTGCTTTATAAAACTTCCTAACTGCCAAATCATCAAACTTCAAATTAAGAAAGAAGTCAATACAAGATGAAAAATAAACCGAACGAAATTTGGATTGGGGTCGAACAATTAAAAAATGACCCGTCTTATCAGGAAATTGCCAAGCAAGAGTTTGTAGAGTTGCCAATCGTGGAGCAACTGTCGGATGATCGCGCGATGGAAGTAGGCGCTTCTCGCCGCGATTTTTTGAAGTATTTGGGCTTTGGTCTAGGCGCAGCTACGATTGCGGCAGGCTGTGAAATTCCGATTAAAAGAGCGATTCCTTATGTCGTGAAGCCGGATGAAATTGTGCCAGGCGTTGCTACCTATTATGCCTCTACATTCGTACAAGGTGGCGATTATTGTGCCATTTTGGTGAAAACACGCGAAGGTCGCCCCATCAAAATTGAAGGAAATAGCTTGTCGAAAGTGACGATGGGCGGTACGAGTGCTCGTGCGCAGGCAAGTGTGTTGAGTTTGTATGATACCAGCCGTATTGATGGTCCTTATCGTGTGAAAGATGGTAAAATTGATAAAAAGAAGAAAGGACAAGGACCAAGCTGGGAAGAGATTGATAGAGAAATCGCCGGAAAATTGAAGCCGGAATCGCGGATTCGCATTGTGGCCAATACGATTATGAGTCCGATGACGAAAAAGGCGATTGCTGAATTTGTGACGGCTTTCCCGAACACCGAAGTCGTGATGTACGATCCGATTTCCAGCGCAGCCATTCTGGAAGCCAATGAACGAAGCTTTGGTCAAGCGGTGATTCCGAATTATCACTTCGACAAAGCGCAGGTAATTGTAAGCTTTGATGCTGATTTTCTGGGTACTTGGATTTCTCCGATTGAGTTTACCAATCAATATGTTCAGAATCGCAAAGTAGATCCGAAAAGCCCAAAAATGTCGCGCCACATCCAAGTGGAAAGCCACATGAGCTTGACGGGCTCTAACGCTGATAACCGTATCTTGGTGAAACCATCGGAGCAAGGCGCAGCGATTGTAGCATTGTACAACGAAGTAGCGAAATTGACAGGAGGTGCTATGATCGGCGGCCCACGGTTAGATGCTGAAAAAGTAAAGAAATTCGCGGCCGTTGCAAAAGAATTGGTAGCGCATCGGGGCGCATCGCTTGTTGTTACGGGTTCAAATAATACCGGCGAGCAGGTGATTGCAAATGGCATTAACTATATGCTCCAAAACTATGGCCCAACGATTGATTTTACGAACGTTTCTATGCAGCGCCAGGGCAAGGACAAAGATATTCAGCGTTTGGTAAGAGAGATGAACGGCGGACGTGTAGATGTATTGTTACTCATGGATGGCGCGAATCCTGCCTGGGATTTACCGAACAGTGAGCGCTTCCGCGATGGAATGGGCAAGGTAAAAACTAAGATTTCTTTGGCTGGTTTGCCCAACGAAACAGCCCTATTGTGTGATTATGTGACCCCGACCCACCATTTCCTTGAAAGCTGGGGCGATGCTGAACCAAAACGTGGGCATTATAGCTTGATGCAGCCAACGATTGCACCATTGTTTAATACACGCCAGGCAGAAGAAAGCCTTTTGCGTTGGTCGGGTAGCGCCAATTTGGACATTGCATCAGAGCAGCCAATGTATGAATATTTGAAAAAGCACTGGGAAACAGATATGTTCCCACGCCAGAATAAATATCTTACTTTCCAGGCATTTTGGGATAGCACTTTGCACGATGGCGTTTTTGAAGCACCCGATGAAGGTAAAGTATTTGATATGATTGCAGATATCAATGCTGCTGCTGCGCAAGTCCGCAAACCCGCCAATACCGAGATCGAAATTTCTTTCTTTGAAACAGTGAATGTAGGTGCAGGGCAGTTTGCTTCTAATCCTTGGTTGATGGAAATGCCCGATCCCGTAGCACGTACTGTTTGGGACAACTATTTGGCTATTCCGATTGGTTGGGATGGTGGAAATGACTTTACGGCACTCAAAAACTTGAATAAAGAAGAAGCCAAAGGCAAAGCCGATATTGTAGAATTAGAAGTAAATGGTAGAAAAGAACGTGTAACCGTACTACGCCAGTTTGGCCAAATGCAAGGCACCGTAGCCATTGCACTTGGTTATGGACGCGAAGCAACAGGCAAAGCTGGTAAGGCACTGGGTTCGGCGGTTGGCGTGAGCGCCTTTGCATGGTTAACAACCGATGAAACGGGCAATACTCAATATTACGCGACTAATGTCAATATCTCTGATAAAGTAGGGGAGGATCGTGATTTTGCTTGTGTGCAATACCACCATTCGATGGGGGTAAAGGGTGTCAACCCGAAAACAGGCAATACAATCAACATAGACGAAAAAACCGCCAATACATTAAGCGATCCATTTAATCCAGATGGTTTCCAGGGCGGTTTGGTGGATCGTTCAATCATTTATCAAAGCAATCTGAAGGAGCTTCCAGAGCTTGTTCATCATATTGAAGAAAAACGCGCAGAAGCACATGAATTAAACAGCAAAACGCTGTATCCTTATGACAAATACCTGAAAGATGTCTATGGACAAGGGCATCACTGGGCAATGCACATTGATTTGAACGCTTGCACTGGTTGCGGCACTTGCCAGGTAGCTTGTACGGCAGAAAATAACGTACCAGTGGTTGGTAAAGTGGAGGTCTCTCGCCACCATGAGATGACTTGGTTGCGTATTGACCGCTATTTCTATGGCGATTTTGAAAATCCGAATGTCGTTTATCAACCGATGCTTTGCCAGCATTGCGATAATGCACCTTGCGAAAATGTATGCCCGGTAGCAGCAACCAACCACAGCTCGGAAGGCTTGAATCAGATGACCTACAATCGTTGTATTGGTACGCGCTATTGTGCTAATAACTGTCCCTACAAAGTTCGTCGCTTTAATTGGTTGGATTATACCACTGCCGATATTTTCGGTATGAACGATAATTACAATAACGATCCGACAGTCACAAATGAAAATGGCATTTCATTCTACGCAGATAATTTGACCCGGATGGTCTTGAATCCTGATGTAACGGTTCGTTCACGTGGCGTGATTGAAAAATGTAGCTTCTGTGTGCAGCGTATCCAAGAAGGGAAATTGACTGCAAAGCGCGAAGGTCGTGCTTTGGTGGATGCTGATGTGCGGCCAGCTTGCCAAACGGCTTGCCCGACGGGCGCAATCACCTTTGGTGACCGCAACAATAAGCAAGGGGATGTCGCAAAGAAAATGGATAATCCGTTGAATTACTTGGTGTTGGAAGAAATTAACGTACAATCATCTGTATTCTATGCTGCAAAAGTGAATAACAAAAGTGAAGAACTGGAAGGGTAAACTGAATGCTGGCTATTTATTGCTGGCTACTGGTTTCTGAAAATGATTTAGAAAAAATTAAGTTGCAATAAAAATTATGAGTGCACCTGTTTCTCCGATTAGAGACCCGTTAATTGAAGGTGGTAAGAATTATCATCAAATTACGGAAGATATTTGCGCGCCAACCGAGCGAGTGCCCAGCACAGCTTGGATAGCTGCATTCGTTGTAGCGGTTTTGGGATTGGGCTTGTACGTGTTTTGTGTGACCTGGACGATCTTTTATGGTATTGGTTCCTGGAATTTGGATCGCACGATCGGTTGGGCTTGGGATATTACCAACTTCGTTTGGTGGATCGGTATCGGTCACGCTGGTACACTAATCTCCGCGATCTTGCTGCTGTTTCGTCAGAAATGGCGTACTGGTGTTAACCGCGCTGCGGAAGCTATGACGATCTTTGCGGTAATATGCGCAGGGCAATTCCCTTTGATTCACATGGGGCGCCTCTGGTTAGGCTTTTTTATCTTCCCGTATCCGAATACGCGTGGCCCGCTGTGGGTGAACTTTAATTCGCCTTTGTTGTGGGACGTATTTGCAATTTCTACTTATTTCACGGTATCGCTATTGTTTTGGTACACGGGCTTGGTGCCTGATTTTGCAACTATTCGTGATCGTGCCAAAGGCGTTCGCAAGAAAGTTTATAATTTCCTTTCTTTTGGTTGGACGGGTGCAGCCAAGCACTGGCAGCGTTTTGAGAGTTTGTCATTGGTACTGGCAGGTTTGTCTACACCGCTGGTATTGTCGGTTCACACCATTGTATCTTTCGACTTTGCCACGTCGGTTATTCCTGGTTGGCATACTACGATCTTCCCGCCTTACTTCGTAGCAGGAGCTATCTTCTCAGGTTTTGCGATGGTATTGACGTTGATGTTGATGACTCGAAAGATTTTCAAATTAGAAGAATACATCACCCTCGCCCATATTGAAAGTATGAATAAAATTATCTTGGTGACGGGTACAATTGTAGGTGTGGCCTATCTGACAGAGTTATTCATCGCTTGGTACTCAGGATATTTGTATGAACAATACGCATTTTACAATCGTGTGATGGGGCCTTATTGGTGGGCTTACTTGGGAATGATGTCCTGTAATTTGCTTTCGCCACAGATTTTCTGGGTGAAGAAGTTCCGTCGAAATATTATGATAACATTCGTGATGTCTATTTTTGTGAATATTGGTATGTGGTTCGAGCGTTTTGTCATTATTGCCACAACGTTAGCGCGCGATTACATTCCTTCCAGTTGGAGTTATTATGTGCCGACCTGGGTAGAAGTAGGCATTTTTATTGGCACACTCGGTTTGTTCTTTACCTGTTATCTTATTTTTGCAAGAGTAGCGCCGGTGGTAGCCGTAGCAGAAGTAAAGGCTATTTTGAAAACAGCGGGCGATCAATATGTGGGGCCGAATGCCACGCATAAGCACGAACACGTTGCGGTTGGAACGCATAGTCATTAAACACATTTATCATTGAATATTTACCATTTACCATTGGTGGCTTTTTAAATTATAATGAAAAATGGCTAAGGAAAATAAAGAAGTACTTTACGGTTTATACAATGACGAATCGGAACTAATGCACGCGGTTCACGAGGCGCAGGATGCACATTTGGAAATCATGAATGTGTACTCACCGTTTCCGGTGCATGGATTGGATCATGCGATGCACCTCGCGGAAAGCCGTTTACATATTTCTGGCTTCATATATGGGGCGATTGGTACGCTTACAGCCTTTTTATTTATGACTTGGGTGTTCACCCGCGATTGGCCGATTATTTTTGGCGGTAAGCCTTATTTCTCAGCGCCTGCGTTCATTCCAATTACTTTTGAATTAACAGTACTGTTTTCGGCTATTGGGATGGTTGTGACATTCTATACCGTTTGCGGTATGGCGCCTGGCATTACCAATCCGACTTTGGATGATCGTATTACCGATGATAAATTTTGCATTGCATTCGATACCACTGGATTAAGTGGAGATACGGTAGATAAATTGAAGGCTTTTTTCAGCCATACCGGTGCGTCGGAAGTGAATGTGAAAACAATTTAAACTTTGACTAACGCTATTTTTAAATAAAGCGCGATGAGACAATTCAAGTTATTTCTGATTATTTTCGTTTCTGTCGTGGTGTTGTACTCTTGTAGCCCTGCGGATGGCAATAGAACTGGACATGAGTATATGCCCGACATGGCCCATTCAATTGCTTATGAGAGCAATTTATATAGTAATTATTATCTCAATACCTGGGATAGCGCGAGTGTATTCTTGCGCAAAGACTTATCGGGCGTGCGCTTGCCAGTGAAAGGTACGATTCCGCGTGGCTATGCTGGATACATGAATGCGGATGCCAGCCAATTTGAGGGCATTCACGATATGCTCAGAGGGGGTACAAATAAGAACGCTATTGCAGTGCCGCTCAACAGCTATGTACCATATCATTATGCGGATACAGAAGAAGAGCGTACACGGGCCAGCTTGGAAATTATCAATAATCCTTTTCCGATTACAGCGGCTGGTTTAGAAAAAGGCAAAGAATTATATACGATTCAATGCGGCATTTGTCATGGTGAAAAAGGCGATGGCTTGGGTTATTTAGTCAGCGATGCAAATCCGAATGCAAAATACCCGGCAGCACCAGCGAATTTCCTGCAAGATACTTTCTACAATTCTTCAAACGGACGTTATTATCACGCTATTATATATGGTAAAAATGTAATGGGCGGCTATGCGGATAAGTTGGATTTTGAAGAACGCTGGCAGGTGATTCATTACATTCGTTCTTTGCAAGCAAAAGAAAAAAAATTGGCGTACAGCGCGGATGCCAATACGTTTAATCCAGCTTATGGTATGCCGGAGAAGCAATTTAAAGCTATTGCGGCTACCCGTCAGACTGATGTAGCGCCTGTGCCAGGAGACTCGGTTAAGGTTCAACAGACACCACAACAGACTGAGGGACATAACGGAGGTGGTTCGCATGACGAATAGGATGGTTTTATTAAAAGAAAGAACTTTCAAACGGAAGATATACAATGAACCAATTTATTTTCAAGTCGAATTATAAGGCAGTGCTTTATGGAATGATGGGATTAGGCGTATTGTGCCTGCTCCTTACATTCGTGACGGATGACGCACTGCATACTCGTTTTTGGTCAAATTATCTACACAATACCGTGTTTTTCACTGGTATTGGTTTTATTTCGCTGTTCATTCTATCAGCATTTATCACTTCCTGGGCAGGCTGGTACGTCATCATGAAGCGGATTTGGGAAGCATTTTCCTTGTTTTTGATTCCGGGGCTTGCCTTGTTGCTGGTGGTTATGATTGGCTTGTGGGGTGGTTTTCATCATTTGTATCACTGGTCGGATGCCGAGGAAGTAGCAAAGGACGCGGTTTTAACGCATAAATCCTCTTTTTTGAACAAAGGGTGGTACACCTTTGGTACTTTTATTATTGTAGGGGCATGGATTTATTTTGCCTGGAAATTGCGCCAGCTTTCGGTGGATGAAGATGCGCATGGGACACCTGATTTTAAGCATCACCACAAGATGCGGATTTTTGCAGCTGCGTTTTTGCCATTAGGTGGCTTTACCAGCGCGGCAATGATTTGGCAGTGGGTAATGTCGGTGGATGCACATTGGTACAGCACCTTGTTTGCGTGGTATTCGGCGGCAAGTTGGTTTGTAGCAGCTATGGCATTAACCGTGTTGACCCTGTCTTTCCTGAAATCGCAGGGATATTTTGAAAAAGTGACCGCAGAACATTTGCATGATATTGGTAAATACGTTTTTGCGATCAGTATTTTCTGGACGTATTTGTGGTTTTCACAATATATGTTGATTTGGTATGCCAACGTTGGTGAAGAAACTGTTTACTTCCAGACGCGCCAGCGCGAGTTCCCAGCCTTGTTTTATGGCAATTTGTTGCTCAATTTTGTTGCACCATTTTTTATCCTGATGAGAAATGACACTAAGCGCAAATATGGCTCAATGGTGTTTGTTTCTATTATTGTTTTCATTGGGCACTGGATTGATTATTTCCTAATGATTAAGCCAGGTGTATTTCATACGGCTCAAGAAGCAATGGCGCATCATGGCGAAGGCGGTCATGGCACCGAGGCAGCGCACCACGGTGCTGAGTTTATGATGGGAATACATTTTCCTGGTTTGTTGGAATTGGGCACGATGGTAGGATTTTTAGGGCTGTTCATTTTCTTTGTATTTTCGCGCTTAGAAAAAGCAGCATTGGAACCTGCAAATGATCCTTATTTGGCAGAAAGTTTGCACCATGAAGCATCGGCTATTAAGCCTGATTAATCTGGTATAGTGACCTTATTTGGAATAATTCTAAATAAGGCATTGTGTTACATCCTTCTGACTTGGATTTGGTTATAGCAGTATCAATTTGAATAGAATTTTGAATTCAAATAATAATTGAATAATGACTTTCTTACTTGCAGTCCTGTGTTTATTGCTCATTGCTGTGATCGTAATACAAATCGGTCGCGTAACGGAGTTAGCTTCTAAAATAAGAGGCGATGAAGAGATGCAGTTGATTATCAACAAGCGTCAGGCGAATTTTTCTTTGATTTTTGTTATTCTTTTCCTGATTGGTTGTGTGGCATCAGCTATGATGTACAAAAACTGGATGCTGGGCTATGGCCCACATAAGGCAGCCTCAGCGCATGGCAGTGGTCTCGATAGTATGTTTGATATTACCTTATTCTTTACAGGTATTGTATTCATAGTGACACAGGTTGCCCTTTTTTACTTTGCTTGGAAATACAAAGGCGAGAAGAATAGAAAGGCACTCTTCATGCCACATGACAACCGCCTGGAAATTATTTGGACTGCCATTCCGGCTATTGTAATGGCTTTCTTGGTTATCAAAGGGTTGGACACCTGGAATCAAGTAATGGCCGATGTAAAACCGGATGAAGATTTTATTGAAATCGAGGCGACCGGCTACCAGTTTGCTTGGGCGATTCGCTACCCAGGGCCTGATAATCAGTTAGGAACCAGAAATTATAAATTGATTACTGGTTTAAATCCGCTTGGTCAAGACTGGACAGATGCTAAAAATTTGGATGATATTCATGCGGATAAAATTGTTTTGCCGGTGAATAAAAAAGTACGCGTACGCATCACCTCACGCGATGTATTACACAATTTTTATTTGCCACACTTCCGTGTAAAAATGGATGCAGTGCCGGGAATGCCAACTTATTTCGTGTTTACACCGACCAAAACGACAGCCGAGTATCGAGAAGGATTGCAAGCTTATGAGCAGTATCAGCAACCCGTTGACCCAAATGATCCAACAGGGCCTAAGATGTGGGAAGCTTTTAATTATGAATTGGCTTGTGCCGAATTATGTGGCAATGGGCACTTTAGTATGCGCCGTATTGTGGAAATTGTTTCGCAAGAGGAATACGACGCCTGGTTGGCTCAGCAAAAATCATATTACTTAGGCTCGGTGCGTGGATCGGATGAAGATCCTAATAAAGACAAACTGTTTGATTTTGAAATCAAGCAACGCAAGCAGGAATTTACCGATGCAGTTGAAAAAGCAATTTCTTCTGATAGTATTGCGGATAAAACCTTGAAATTCAATTATGTAAATTTTGAAACTGGTTCTGCGACTTTGACGGCGCTTTCAAAATATGAATTGGATAATTTGGTAGAAGTGATGAACAAATACCCAAATATGTCCATAGAAATCGCAGGGCATACAGATAATACCGGTGATGTTGTGCAAAATCAGATTCTTTCGGAGGATCGCGCGCAGGCGGTTTACGATTATGTAGTTGAGAAAGGGATTGCAGCGCCTAGGCTTCGGGCGGTTGGATATGGGCAAGACAGACCAATTGACACCAACGATACCGACGCTGGCAGAGCGAACAACCGCCGAACCGAATTCAAAATTTTGAATCAATCGCTATAAATAACTTTTGGCTGATTTTTAAACAATCGGGGAAGTTTAGAATTTACATTTTAGAATAAACTTATAGAACCAATATAAATTTTTCTGGCGATGGCTAACGATATGATGACTAAAACAATGCACGAAGAAGAAGCGCTGATACAGGAGTTGGGCTATGAAGATCATTTTCATGAGCATCACCATGGCGATAAGTATCAGTCAAATTTTATTACCACTTATATTTTCAGCCAGGATCACAAAATGATTGCCAAGCAATTCCTGATTACGGGCATGTTCTGGGCCTTGATTGGCGCAGCAATGTCAATTGTGTTCCGTTTGCAATTAGGTTTTCCTGAAGAGAGCTTAGCGTGGCTGAAGCCAGTTTTGGGCAAATGGATTCAAATCAACGATGCAGGCATTGGAACGCTGTCGCCCGATTTTTACTATGCGTTGGTAACTATGCACGGTACAATTATCGTGTTCTTCGTACTCACCGCAGGTTTGAGTGGTACATTTGCTAACTTCTTGATTCCCTTGCAAGTAGGCGCACGAGATATGGCTTCTCCATTGCTCAATATGTTTTCTTATTGGTTCTTTTTTCTGGCGAGCGTGGTGATGTTTGCGTCTTTGTTTGTAAGTACCGGCCCATTTTCGGGTGGTTGGACAGCGTATCCGCCGCTAAGTGCATTACCCCAAGCGAGTTCTGGTTCAGGAGCAGGCATGACGCTTTGGTTGGTAGCGCTCACTTTGTTTGTTGTTTCGACGCTTTTAGGTGGTATTAATTACATCACAACAATATTAAATCTTCGTACCAAAGGCATGAGTATGTGGCGATTGCCATTACCTATTTGGGCGCTTTTTATCACTGCAGTTCTTGGTCTGTTGTCTTTCCCAGTATTGGTTTCCGGTTTTTTATTATTGATGTTTGATCGGAGTCTTGGTACGAGTTTCTATTTGAGCGAAATCTATACCGGCGGTCAGGCACTGGATTTTGCAGGCGGTAGCCCGATTCTGTACCAGCACTTGTTCTGGTTCTTGGGTCACCCGGAAGTGTATATCATCATTCTGCCAGCGATGGGTATTGTATCGGAAGTATTGTCGGTACATGCGCGTAAGCCAGTTTTTGGTTATAAAGCGATGGTTTATTCCATTCTTGCAATTGCCTTCCTATCCTTTATTGTTTGGGCACACCACATGTTTATGTCGGGAGTGAATCCATTCATCTCCAATTTCTTTGTGATTTTCACTTTGATTTTTGCCGTTCCTTCGGCGGTGAAGGTTTTCAACTGGATTGCAACGCTTTACGGTGGTAATATTCGATTCAACTCGGCGAGTTTATTCGGGATTGGCTTCGTTTCGATGTTTATTTCCGGTGGTTTGACAGGTATTTTCTTGGGGAATTCTGCAATTGACATTCAGATGCACGATACTTACTTTGTGGTGGCGCACTTCCACATTGTAATGGGTATTGCTGCTTTCTTTGGTATGTTTGCTGGTATCTATCACTGGTTTCCAAAGATGTACGGCCGCTTTATGGACGAAACGATGGGTAAGATTCATTTCTGGGTAACACTGGTGGGTGCTTATGCGATTTTCTGGCCAATGCACTATTTGGGAATGGCGGGTGTGCCGCGTCGTTATTACAGCTTTGAGACTTTCGATGCTTTCAAGCATTTTGCTGGGATGAATAAGTTTATCACTGTCGCTGCTATCATTGTATTTGCGGTACAAGTATTGTTTGTTATCAATTTCTTCTACAGCATTTGGAAAGGCAAAAAATTAACGGTAATGAATCCTTGGGGCGCATCTACACTCGAATGGACGACGCCGATCAGACCGGGACACGGCAACTGGCCAGGCAAAATTCCTACCGTACAGCGCTGGGCTTATGATTATGGTAAGGATGGAAATGATTTTATCTCTCAGATTACACCTTTGAGGGATGATGAGAAAGAGGATTCGCATTAAAGATAATTGACAATTGATAATTCAAAAGGAGTGTCGGAAAAAGTAGTATTTGAAAACCAGAAAAGTAACGAAAAGGCATTCAACTTGGTCGGCACAAAGGTGCAAGATTACAAGATGCTAGTGAAATTCAGACTGACTATCACGGTTGTGTTTTCTTCGGTGATGGCTTATTTGATTGCCAGTCAAACCGCTATCAACTGGACGGCTATTATGATTCTGTCCATCGGAGGATTTTTGGTAACAGGTGCTGCAAATGCACTGAATCAAGTGCTGGAGAAAGACTATGACAAACTGATGAAACGCACGGCCAATCGCCCTTTGGCGGCAGGCCGCATGAGTGTGTCGGAAGCGGTGATGGCGGCAGGGTTTATGAGTTTAATTGGGATCACTTTGCTGGCCTTGTTCAACGTTTGGGCGGCATTTTTTGGAACGATTGCCTTGGTGAGCTATGCTTTTTTATATACGCCAATGAAGCGAATTTCGCCGATAGCGGTCGTGATTGGCGCTTTTCCTGGAGCATTGCCAACGATGATTGGTTGTGTGGCGGCGCAGGGAGAATTGACTTTGTTGGCTTTATCGCTTTTTGCGATTCAATTTTTCTGGCAATTTCCACATTTCTGGTCAATTGGATGGCTGGGATACGAAGACTATAAAAATGCAGGTTACAGGCTGTTACCCACAAAGGATGGGCAACTTGATCGAAATACTGGTTTGCAGTCGTTTTTATATGCTTTGTTTTTGCTGCCAATTGGCTTACTGCCTTATTTTATTGGGGTAAGCGGCATTGTTTCAGCAGTTATCGTCTTTGTGTTGAGTGTAATGTATGTCGGTTTTGGCTGGAATTTTTACAAACAAAACAATCGAAAAGCGGCTTTGCAAGTCATGTTTTATTCTTTTTTGTATAATCCGTTGACACTGATAGTATTATTTTTAGATAAAATTTAAAAAACAGATGAGTACGATTGTGGCGAGCGAATACAGAAGCAGTAAAATACATCCGAAAAAATTTGGACTGTGGATTGCGTGTGCAAGCATTACTATGATGTTCACTGCGTTTAGTAGTGCTTATATGGTACGGCAGGCACAAGGGAATTGGCTGGAATTTAATCTGCCCAATATCTTTTTCGTGAGTACTTTGGTTATTGTGCTGAGTAGCGTGACCTTGCAAGGAGCGTATCTGGCGTTTAAACGAGAGAATGAAGCGCTTTACAAAGGATTATTGCTGGCTACTTTTATTTTGGGTGTAGCTTTTCTAATTTTGCAATATGAAGGCTGGCTGGCGATGCGCGATATTGGAATCGAGTTGACGACGAATCCCTCCGGGTCATTCATCTACGTGATTTCTGGTGTACACGCAGCGCATATTTTGGGGGGTGTTGCAGCATTGGCTATTGCACTAATCCATGCGTTTGTCCTGAAATATCGAGTGACATCGGCGCGAAAACTACGCTTTGAATTGACTTTGACCTACTGGCATTTTGTTGATTTTCTGTGGATTTATCTATTCATTTTTTTTATGTTACAATCCTAATTCGAAAAACAAACAAACTTTAAATAATGGCGACAGTTGATACCGTTTTAGAACATGAACACGAAGTGGAAGAGCACCAGGGTGAATCGTGGGACGGTGGCAAATCCCCTTTTCGGGTAAGCTACGGTAAACTGATGATGTGGTACTTCCTGCTGTCGGATGCCTTCACCTTCGCAGGATTTTTGATCGCTTACGGTGCGTTGCGATTCAGCAGCCCTACTTGGCCGGTGCCTGATTTTGTGTTTTCTACGGACCCATTTGGTCTGCATACATTACTCTCTAATGGTGCCCCTCTGATTTTCGTAACCATCATGTCATTTTTATTGATTATCAGTTCGGTGACGATGGTGCGTGGTGTGCAAGAAGGACACCGCGAAAACAAAAATGGTGTCGTTTTCTGGATGTTCCTGACTATTTTGGGCGGTATTGGCTTTTTGAGTTGCCAGGCTTGGGAATGGACGAACCTAATCGCGGAAGAACATATGTCCGTGACTACCAACCCATTCGGTACGCACGTTGTGAATGGGGAATATTTGGACGATGAGCATGGTCATCCTTACAAAGAAGGGCAAGCCCGCGAAAAATTTGAAGCACATAAAAGTTATTTGATTCATAAAGATCACGAAACAGGTGAATGGATTCAGCGGCGCTACACCGCTGAAGATGGTACAATAGGCAAGCAAGAATTTGGGCCCAAAGCCTTCGGTGCTTTGTTTTTCTTTATCACTGGATTCCATGGATTCCACGTATTTTCTGGAGTCGCGTTTTTGACGATCATTGCCATCAACGCGGCCAGCGGCATATACGTAGCTCGAAGGAACGGGTATGAAATGGTCGAGAAAATCGGCTTATATTGGCACTTCGTGGATTTGGTATGGGTATTTGTGTTCCTGGTATTCTATTTGTTATAATATTTTTAAAGACATTAGATAATAGACTTTAGACGATAAATGAAACTATCTAAAGTCAAAATCACAAAACAGACCCTAATATCTATAATCTAACATCTAATATCTAAGTAAAATGTCACATTTAAGTTACGAAGAATCTATAAAGCGGGTTTATTATGGTTTGAGGCTTTTAGCGATTGTCACACTGGCAGAGGTTTTTATCTCGCTGCTGGGCAAAGGCCACATTATACCTGGTGCAGAAAAATATGCAGCTTTATTATATATCGCAGGCCTTGTCATTATTGTATTGTCGGCTTATAAAGCCTATTTTATTATTTACGAATTTATGCACATGAAGTATGAGGTAAAAAGCCTGGCGCTCACGGTGCTATTGCCAACGGTTTTGCTGATATGGGCTATTATTGCTTTCTTCCAGGAAGGCGATTCTTGGAAAGATCGTCGAGAACAAATCAAAGAGAAAAATGCGCAGCCCGCTCAAATCAAGGAACCGCAAGGGATGCATATACAAAACGATATTTATACACTTGAAAACTTAATGTAAATGCAGAAGGCGGGGCAAAATCCTCGCCTTTTTCATTTAGAAGGCACGCATCTTTGACATTCTGCTGACAACCTTTTGGGTATAAAAAAGTTTATGGTAGTACAAAATTAATGATATGACAAACCGAAAACCAGGTTTGAATAGATCCTTTATCATAGCAATAGCTGTTTTATCTGTCTTATTGGTGGGTTTTCCATTGGGTTCTTGGTATTATTTAAAAGCAGGATTGGATTATCGCAAAGAGGTAATGGGCGACCTTTATGACTATGGCAAAATGCCTGCGGTCGTGCTTACTACTTCTACAGGAAGGGCTTTAGAACCCAAAGATGTTGCCGGAAAAATAATTGTGGCTGGCTTCTTAAATTTCCAGGATCAAACTGTTACGAAGCAGTCTGGGCAATGGTTATCTAAATTGCACCATCAGTTCAATGAGCGTCGCGATGTGACCTTTCTTTTGCACGTAGCGGATACCTTGGCATCTGCTGAAACCCTTGACGCTTTTGCGACACAATACCAACTGCAAGATACCGCTCAGTGCTACTTTTTAAAGGACAACCCCGAAGTATTCAGAACGATTGCGACCAATGTTTATAAAATCCCGGAAGATGCCATCAATGCTCATTTCGCTTTGACGGATGCGCAAGGAAAGGTGCGCAGAAACTACGATCTGCGGCAAACGTCAGAAATAAACAGATTAGTTGAGCACATCGCTTTGCTCTTGCCGAGGGATAATGGCAGGTCGGTGTCGGGAAAAACGAAAGAGTAATATAACGGATTAATCGAGTATGGAACAAAATATACTATTAGCAAAGCGCTTGAACGTATGGGCTTGGGTAGTAAGCGGTGCCGTGCTTTTGTTGGTCGGGATAATGCGCAGGGTGAAAATTACGCTCCCTGAGGGCTGGGATACAAGCTTTCTGCCACCATTCCATGCTACTTTGAATGCTCTGACGGCGGTCGTGCTGATCGCGGCGTTTTATTTCATCAAGCAGAAGAACGTGCAGATGCACCGTCGTATGATTTATGTGGCGATGACGCTTTCGGTGCTGTTTTTACTGTCTTACGTGGCCTATCATTTCACAACAGAAGAGACTACTTTCGGCGGAGAAGGTTTTATAAAATACGTCTATTATTTTATTTTGATTACCCACATTTCCTTGGCGGGATTGATTTTGCCATTTATTTTATTTACTTTTATCAGGGCGTATACCAATCAGATCGAACGGCATCGAAAAATAGCGAGATGGGTTTTCCCATTGTGGTTGTATGTGGCAATTACCGGGCCGATTTGTTATTTAATGTTGATGCCTTATTATAAATGAAATAATTTTTTCAATTCAAATTGATGGAATGATGCGTAATAAATATTTAAAAATTTTGAGCATTATTGCTTTTATTGCAGTATTTAATTTTTCAACGTCCACCGTGCAGGCACAGTGCCCAATGTGCAAAATTGCAGCAGAAAGCAATTTGAAAAACGGCGGCTCAGCAGGCAAAGGATTGAATGCGGGTATTTTATATATGCTAGCAACACCTTATTTGATTGTTGGAGCTATTGGCTATGTATGGTGGCGCAATCGACGCAAGGAAAAAGAGGAAGACCTTAATGATGCATAATCAAAATCGGTTAAAAAGTAAAAGCCATCTTTGCATTGCGGAGATGGCTTTTGTTTTTTTGGAATTATGATTAATCGATAAAACAAAATATTCCTCTTAGGAAAATACCTTGCATAAACGATTATCCTGCTTGAAAAATTTTAGCACCCAAGAAAAATTACGATTTTGTATGATGGTTTTTTTCGGGTGTTTGATAACTGGAAAGAAATAACAATATCCAACCGGCTATAAAGAGTATGCCGCCGAATGGCGTGAAAGGCGCAATGATAGCGGTAGGAAACTGATAGGCAACATTTTTAAAGGCAAGTAAATAAAGAGAACCGGAAAATAAAATAATACCGAATAAAAAGAGCCAACCGGCTATTATCGCGAACTTGGTTTGTCGAATATAAAGGAAAATACTCACGATTAAGAGCGCCAATGCATGATAAAATTGATAACGAACACCTATTTCAAAGGTTGCAATCTCTTCTACTGATATTATTTTTTTTAAACTGTGTGCGGCAAAGGCTCCAAGCCCAACTGCAAGCATCCCCATTAACGCTCCAATGCGTAAAAAGTGTTTCCTCATCGCGGATAAGTTTGTATAATTGTTGTATGATACGATGAATATTAAATAAAGTTGCAAAGTTAACTTAAAATTTACATTTTGAAACCAAAAAAAAATTTCTTTTTAGTACTTATTGCATTGATTTTACTTTTGGGATGCTGGCATTACTTTTTCCGCTTGCCTGGCTTACGTATTCACCCGTTGGAAGGCGTTTCTGCCAGTACAGGCATTGTATTTTCTTATGAGGATGGACGTCAATTCTTTCAATTGGGGGCTGATAGTTTATTGAAAAATTGGATCAAAAGCCCTCATTTTCAGCAAAGTACCTCGCTGATTCGACAAACACTTTCTAACCTGAATGATTTGAATCGTCAACCTTTTGCATTTCTGCTGATGCCCCAGAATCCTGGCACAGGCAATTTAACATTAAGTGCAATCGTAGATATTCGTCATGTAAATATCACAATAGATACATTGATACAAATGCTTCATCCTCAAAGGGTACAAATGTTTACGTTTCATGGAAATCATATTTACAGACTCGTTTTGCATAATAATCAAGAATTAACATTAGCAAAGTATCGCAATTTATTAATGATCGCTGAATATTCTTTGTTGGTCGAAGAGTCCTTGATTCGATTGGAAAAACCAAGGAATAGTTTATTGCGTTATCATAAATTTAAAACTTTACATAATAAACAACCTTCAAATGTAATATTCTCCATATTTGTCAATCTTGAAAATCTGAATGTTTTATTAGCGGATTGGCTGCAAGCACCTGGTAAGGAAATATTGGATCATTGGAAAAATGCAACGGATTGGATACGAGTAGATTATCAATTGACAGATTCTTTGATCTATTTGCAAGGGCAGCTTTCGCCAAAAGAAGGAAAAAATAATTGGAGTGCGATCGCAAGTCAGAAACCCTCTCCTTTTGGGGCAATGTTATCTATTATCCCCGACAACACGGCAATATGGCAATGGATGAGCATTAGCAATGCGCGCCGCTTGCCTGGTAAGCGTGATAGCCACTTTGGCCGGTATATCCTACCCTGGTTGGAGCAAGAAATGGCAACCGTAACTACGCCGACCGCATCGTTTTTGGTATGTCGTTTTTCGGATGCGCAACGCGTGCAGGAATCTTTACTTAACTTGACGGAAAACTCCGGATTATTACAATCATATCAGTATCAAACTTTTGCTATAAAGCAAATCATGGAAGAACATTTATTTGATGAATTTCCAATATCATATAAACTTACGAATCCTTATTTTACAATTATTGAGAACTATGTTTTGTTTTCAGATTCACGCCCTGCCCTGGAAGTGTGCATTGACCAATATATTGTTGGAAAAACGCTGGCTCAAAATGCAGATTTCCTGTCTTTATACCAGAAATTACAACAGAAAGCCGCTCAACAATTTCTTTACATTAATATGATGTATCTGACGCCGAAAATGAATAAAATGTTTCGTGCTACGGAATTATTACAAACAAACCAGACGGAGCAGAGCGGGCAGTTTGCTTTTGTATTAAATGAAAAAAGAGGAAGTTGGCGATTGGAAGGCTTTTGGAAGCAAAAATTGATGGCAAGCGTCGAGACAGAAACTAGTGTCGCCTGGAAAACCTTATTGGACGGGGAAGCGATCATACCGCCTATGCCTATTGGTTTGGATGCGCTTCGACCGGATGCGATTGCCATACAGGATAGTGCTTATAACTTGTATTTATTAGATCCTGGCGGGGAAATCATTTGGAAGAAAAAGCTGGATGGCCCGATCCTTTCAAATGTGCATTCTATTGCATATTATGAAGAAAATACAATTTCATTATTATTTAATACAGCAAAAAATATTTATTTACTTGGAATGGACGGCGAATCGCAGGGCGCTTTTCCTATTTCTTTACAAACGCCCGCTACCAATGGCGTAGCGGTGATAGATTTTAATAAAGATCGAGATTATAGTTTTTATGTGGCTTGTGCCAATAACGCTATTTACGGCTTTGATAAAGTCGGGCGACCTTTAATTGGCTGGAATCCATTGCGTGGGGTAGGGGAGATGCGGCATCCGATTTTACATTTTCAATATAAAGAACGCGATTATTTAGTAGCACTTAATGAGCAAGGAGAATTAAATGTTTATCAGCGGGATGGAGAGCGTCGTTTTGCGCCCAATGATTTTCAGTCTTATTTTCCTTCGCCACCGGATTTTGAGCTTTCTGCTTCCAGCAATCGAATTGTAGCGGCAGATAGCAATGGCATGGCGCAAGTGGTGGGCATGGACGGCTCGAATTTCCGATTACAATTATTATATAATAATGATAAATTGACACAATTTGCTTTTGCAGATGTAATGGGCGATGAACGAAAAGATTATATTACATTGAGTGATAGTTTATTGTCAGTGCATTTTTATGATAAAAATAAATTTAAAGAATTATACCGGTTAAGATTAAATGCCATCTGTGATAAAGTGTGCGCGGTTCAGGTCTCAGGGATAGAAAAGGCTTTAGTTGGAGTGGTTTCAAAATCAAAGCGACAGATTTTTTTATGTAATGGAACTGGTAAATTAATTCCAGGGTTTCCATTGGGAGGCGATTCTATATTTTTTATTGCAGATTTGTTTCGGAATGGCCAGCAAATACTGGTGGTAGCAAATGGTGACGGTGTTTATGCGTATCGGATTGTCATATTATGATATTATGATTTAGTTATGTGGTGAGAGAATTTTTTATAATTTCCAATCAATAGGCTTTTGTCCATTATCTTTTAAATAATTATTTGCTTTTGAAAAATGTTTACATCCAAAAAAGCCACCGCCAGCCAGCGGAGAGGGATGTGGTGCTTCCAAAATTAAATGTTTCGAACCATCAATTAATGTATTTTTTTTACGTGCGAAATTACCCCAGAGCATAAAGACTAAATGTTCGCGCTGCTCGGAAAGCTTATGAATGACTGTATCAGTGAAGTTTTGCCAGCCAATTTTTTGATGCGATTGCGGTTTATTGCGTTCTACCGTGAGCATGGCATTGAGTAAAAAGACACCTTGGTGAGTCCACTTTTCCAAATTCCCGTGTTTAGGAATAGCAAAGCCTAAATCATTATTTATTTCTTTATAAATATTAACCAATGAAGGCGGTGGAGTAATGCCAGTAGGCACTGAAAAACAAAGCCCATGTGCCTGGCCCTTTCCATGATAAGGATCTTGGCCTAAAATAACCACTTTTACCTTATCAAATGGTGTTTGATTAAAGGCATTAAATATTAAAGGTCCGGGAGGATAGATAGTCTTACCGGCATCTTTTTCTTTTTTTAGAAAGCTTTTAATAGAGGTGAAATATTCTTTTTCAAATTCAGCATGCAACACACGCTTCCATCCCTCTTCCATTTGTGGATTTACCCTTGATTCTGCCATTTTCTTTATTTCTTCCGGATTAGTAAATAGGGAGGGTTGTTGCATAGATTTAGATATGA
>JANRME010000192.1:0-16376 GCA_033761835.1 Saprospiraceae bacterium | reverse complement strand
AGCGACTTGGTGGGAACATCAAATAAATAAGAATAAAAACTGCCTACAACAAGGTATATGTGCTATGGTTTCCAAGAATGTTTTAGCTTTATAGGATAGAAAAGCCACAGCGCATACACAGACCGTTGGACGGTAATTAATTAAAACAAAATATAATAAAATGTCGGAGATAATGAAATCTTGTCCAAAATGTGATTCGCCTTACGGATATTCACTTGGAAATGAAATATATGCTTGTCCTGAATGCGGAAATGAGTGGAATCCTACAGAAAAAAAAGAAAATGGAGCTATAGTAGTTCTTGACTCAAATGGAAACCAACTAAATGATGGAGATTCGGTAATTATCATAAAAGATCTACCAGTAAAAGGAGCGCCTAAACCAATCAAAAAAGGAACAAAGGTTAAAAATATTCGTCTGACTGATGGCGACCATAATATCGATTGCAAGATTGATGGCTTTGGCTCCATGGCATTGAAATCCGAATTTGTTAAAAAATCATAGCTGATTTAAAATTAAAAATAAAAACTACCGCCAAGCATGCATACGGCAGTCATGCCCAGCAAAAGCTGGTCACGCTGTGTATGCGAAACGTTCAGGTCCGTAGTTTTAAATACGTTATGTTCAAAATGATGGAAGGAATTCAAAAAGAATATATCTATTCGCTGTTGACAATTGACGATAGTGTGTCGTAGGTGAATGAATAGGAGTAGTTTTTTTTCATTTGATTATATAGTACCATGGATGACATCCTTGATTGTGATGTCATCCATTCTTTATTTTAGATTATTGGCTCACCGCGCTGAGTGGCTGCGGATTGGGCACAATATTGGCGATTGGTTTGATGGATTGCAGGTAAGCAAACATGGCGCTGACATCTTCATCGCTGATATTGACGAAATTCTGCCAGGGCATAGGTGGCAACAACGGGCGCGTGCCATCCATTCCTTTAGATTTACCTTCCTTGATTGCTTTTTTGAATTGCGCTTCTGTCCAATTGCCAAGTCCCGTTTCATCAGGCGTTAAATTCGCGGCATAAGACACACCCCAAGGGCCGATACCCGCCGTTAGAATAGGTGTAAACAATACCCAATCTTTGAGCAGGGCAGTATCGATTTTGGCTAAGGGCATCTCCGCCGGATGTCCTGATAACAGACGCGTGGGATCGAGTTCCGGGCCGTTGGGTCCCATCACCTTGGGTGTATGACAGTCATTACAACCCATAATCGTGACCAAATATTCTCCGCGTTTCACTAATTCTTCCTGGGTAGGCTTAGCTGCCGTAACATCTTCTTTGCTTGATTGATTACAAGCGAGTACCAATCCAATAAGACTCGCAATCACAGCGAGTACAAGCATACGGTTTTTCATTTTTTCTATTGTATTAAGTGTTCAATTTGGTTTCAAAAGTAGTAGAATAAATGATTATTTGATAAAAAAATACGCCGCAACCAGAGGTTTTTAGGATGTTTGATTGTGAAGCCTATCAATAGAAGTACGAATCATTATCTAAGACTAATTAAAAAACAAAAGGATGATACCACGATTGTGAAATCATCCTTTTTTAGCTTTTAATATGCAAATAAAAGCACTATTTTTTTAATGTTATTTGAACACCATTCCGAGAGTAATAAAGAACGATTGATCGGGTGTAATCGGATCATCGAAAGGAGCATCATTGCGCAAAACAATGGTTCGATCAGATGTGGGAATGCGTACTCTTTTATTAAAAAAGTCCTTGCGTTCTCTGAGGTAAAGATGCTGGCGAGTAGAATAGGGTAGCATATAGCCACCTCGCACGAACAATTCTCTGCTAGGATTGAGTTCTAATGCCCATTCTAAAGTTAATTTTAAATTATGCGTCTGATTGCCATAATACATATTTACCTGTTCGGAATTAAACTTCTTTTTATCTACTTTAAACGTACCCGCTTCGTTATCTGCCTTACCAATCAACCGAGCGTAGCGCAAACGACTTTCATGTACACCCATGCGCAAATACATAGGACGGTATTTAGAAATGTTAAACTGTGTTCCTAAGCCAAGTGTACGTTCTCGATAATGACTATCCCACAAATCACGAGAGAAACTCCAAGTAAAAAAGAAATTTTTACGAAATACAATGCGTAAATCACCGTGGTATATTGGTTCAAAGGCCCGCGCTTTTAAATTCTTGCTGGTATTCAGGATGGTTTGCCCTTCATCGCTATTCAAATAGCTTAAACTCATATTGGCAGCTTCGGTTTCCAGCAGATGAAGCCCTACACCGGCGGCAAGTTGCCATTGCCAACGAAACTTACGCTGACGACGAATTGGTAAATTGTAATTATCCAGATTAAAATTGAAATCTTCTGACATACGAATGTCTCCTGTTCTACTTTGAGAAGTGACCGTTTTTATAGAATCCTGCAATCGTTGCACTTCTGCCATATATGTACTGTCGAAAACCTCTGCTGATTTTGCTTCATTCTTGGCTTGCACCAAACTTTCGGTCAATTTTTGACTTAAAGGTGTGGTATTATATTGTTTCCAAAAGTCTTCATCATAAGTACCCGTTACACGCAAGAAAGCATCGTTTCTATCCAAACGATCTAAATAAGGAAGCGGGCCAGAACGGTCGGTATTAATTTCAGTAATGATGACCTCATTGCTGTACAAGCCACCATCACGGTAGATGCCCTCCCTAAGGGCATCACCAAAATACCATTTATCGCCTATTTTTCGATAATTAACGGTGTAAGTATTGCCTTTCCAATTACCAGCGTAAAGGGGATAGTCATCATACTTTTTAAGTCCTTCGGGGCGTATTTCAAACTCTGCACGCAAGAAGGCATACGAAGAAGTATCAATGTAAACGCGGCCTTTGAGGCGTCCTTTACCTTCTTCAGCTTTATCAAATCCGATGACATACACCGGAAGGTCTTGATATGTAGTGATCTTTTCAACCCAATAAGCATAATCCGGGAAGTTTTTCTCTTCAATAAAATTTTCACGGTTTTTCACAAAATCAAAACGATGCGCTGCTAAATGTCCTGAAGTAAAACCAACGCTATTAGAGAGTGCTTCGGGTTGTAAAATTACCTTGCGGCCTTGCACCAAAGACACTTGCCCTTCATTATCATTGCGATAACTCGTTTTATAAACGTTTAATACGCCTTCCGCCAGATAAATATGCTCTTCCTGATCATCCGTGCGAGATTCCCGATAGAAAGCAAGATTGGTAATAGGATGCGTAGGATAATTTTTAGGAATCGCTTTTACCGCTTTGCGGATAATGTTTTCTACACCGGCTTCATCCATTACGATGATTTCTTGTAAATCGGTAGGAGAGGCTTTCACACGAATAGTAATAAAGTCGTTAATTGTATTAATAGCTTTTCGATAAGTGGTATAGCCAACGTAAGAAACAAGCAAGGTAGAATTATTATATTGACTGGGGACCTTCAATGTAAAACCACCATCCATACCAGTTGTAGTTCCTATACCTTTCTCAGGAATGCCGACGTGCGCATAAGGAAGCGGCTTCGCATTATTAGAATCCACCACTTTTCCTATGATAATAAAATAATCTTGCGAATAAACAGATACTACAAATAGCAGACAAACAAAAACAAGAATCGGGCGCATAAAATGTAGATTGTAATTGTTAGAAAATGGGGTGTCAACTGCAAAGACGATTCAAAATAATAAAAGTTACAAGCAAATCGCATTTTTGTTTTTGAAAATTAGTGCTACAAAACTTGGGTTGATAACAGGAATATCTAAGATTTTTTTAAAAGTTTCAATCCCAATGATTAAAATTGTGTTCCTGCTCGATTGATATTTTGTAATTTATAAACATAACCAATAGCAGAATCGTACATTCAATACCCAACGCCTAAAATTCTAATGTATGTCAAACGCTAAAATCTTATTTCTATTAATTCTTGCTGTATTTGCGCTTTTTTCTTGCACTAAAAAACAAATACTCGATGAACATTCCGTTGAAACTTCATTGGCTGATTTAAAAGTATATGATGGTTTGGAAGTCACTTTATTTGCATCCGAACCGATGTTTAGCAATCCAACCAATATTGCTGTTGACGCACGCGGGCGCGTATGGGTGACGGAAGCATATAATTATAGAATTGCATTAAATCCAAAAAATCCGGTAAAGAAGGAAGGAGATCGTATCATGATTTTAGAAGATACGAACGGGGATGGCAAAGCGGATAAAAGCAAAGTGTTTTATCAAGGGACAGATGTGAATGCAGCGCTGGGTATCGCGGTGTTGGGTAATAAAGTAATTGTATCGTGCAGCCCCAATATTTTTGTTTTTACAGATGAAAACGGTGACGATGTGCCGGATAAAAAAGAAATACTTTTTCAAGGAATTCAAGGCAATCAGGACGATCATGGGGTACACGCGGTGATTTTTGCACCTGACGGCAGATTGTATTTTAACATGGGCAACGCAGGAAAGACGCTGCTTTCGGCTGCCGGAGATACGGTGATTGATATTCATGGACGCAAGATTTTGACCGATGGTAAACCTTTGCGACAAGGAATGGCCTTGCGTTGCGAAATGGATGGCTCGAATGTAGAAGTATTGGGTCATAATTTCAGGAATATCTATGAATTAGCGGTTGATCCTTATGGCACAATCTGGCAATCCGATAATGATGACGATGGCAATAAAGGTACGCGTATCAATTATGTAATGGAGCAGGGCAATTTTGGTTATACCGATGAGATGACGGGCGCAAGTTGGCAAGCACGTCGAACGAATATAGAGTCGGAAATTCCTTTACGGCATTGGCATTTGAATGATCCTGGTGTTGTGCCAAATGTATTGCAGACGGGCGCTGGCTCGCCTTCGGGTATGATGATGTACGAAGGTACGATGCTGCCGAAAGTATTTCAAGGACAAATGATTCATGCGGAGCCTGGGCATAATGTAGTAAGAGCTTATATTACTGAGAAAGATGGCGCAGGTTATAAAGCACAGATTGTCAATTTATTAGAAGGGCAAACCGATCAATGGTTTAGACCAGCAGATGTAGCAGCCGCGCCCGATGGTTCTTTGTTTGTTGCCGATTGGTACGATCCAGGCGTGGGAGGTCACCAGGCAGGTGATGTGGATCGAGGCAGGATTTATCGCATCGCACCGCCAAAAACGGATTATAAAATTTCGAGTGTTGATGTAAAATCGCCAGATGGCGCAGCGCAAGCATTATTAAATCCTAATATGGATATTTTTTATCAAGGATGGACTGCTTTAGCTAGTTTTGGAAAAGAGGCGGAATCCGCATTGCAAAAATTATGGACATCCGACAATCCAAGACATCGGGCGCAAGCCTTGTGGTTATTGGCAAAATTAGAAAATGGTGATTCTTATATAAATGAAGCTTTAGCAGATTCGGATGAAAATATTCGCGCCACAGGAATTCGGGTAGCTCGACGATTAAATAAAGATATTATTAGAATTGCTAAACAATTAGTAAATGATTCGTCTCCACAAGTAAAGAGAGAGGTCGCTATTGCAATAAGAAATCATAAATCACCAGAAGCGCCGGCGCTTTGGGCAGAATTGGCGATGCAATATGATGGCAAAGATCGCTGGTATTTGGAAGCGCTTGGCATCGGTGCACAAGGTAATGAAGACGCCTATTTTAATGCATGGAAGAAACAAATTGGTAATGATTGGAATACGCCGGCAGGTCGGCAGATTATGTGGCGCAGTCGAAGCAAAGCCGCCATACCATTACTCGGAGAGATCATTAAATCTGTATCAGAGAAAGAAATGCTGCCGTATTTCCGGGCATTTGATTTTCATACCGACCCTTCCAAACAAAGAGTGCTGGCGCAAATTGCCACGCAATCGCAAGGTGAAAAAGTCTTGTACGCACTCAAACACATGGATGCGAGTAATTTTAGAATAACGCCCGCGCTTCAGGTAACCTTAGATAAAACATTGAATAAATATAAAGGGAAATTAGAATTTGTAGAAATTGTATCCGCATTCAAATTACAAAATAAATCAAATGATTTACTCTCATTATCAACTACTTATCCTGATAGCATCGTTGGTAAAGAGGCGGTAAAAGTTTTGTTAAACTGGAATAAAATAGATTTATTAAAAAAGACTTTTGCCAAAGATAATGAAGAATCTACTGGACTTGTGAAAGCTTTGTGGGCGCATATGTACGATGAAAAGGCTATTGCCATCATGGAAAACCTTGTGCAAGACACGACCAATAGTAAAGAGCTTCGCCAACTGGCGGTGCGCACCTTTGCTGGCCCTTGGGGTGCAGAAGATCGATTGCTGGCCTTGGCTGCCGATAAAAAAATACCCGCCGATATACAAATGGCTGCTGCTGGTGTCTTCCAGACTGCCTGGCGCAGCAATATCCGCGAGGATGGCGCGAAGTATCTCCCATTGCCTGGCAGCAAAGCGGGTACAGCATTGCCTTCTATTTCGATTTTGGTAGATAAATCTGGCGATGCATCTAAAGGAAAAGAAATATGTAATACCTTATGTATCAACTGTCACGCGATCAATGGACAAGGCATCAATTTTGGTCCCGATCTCAGTGAAATCGGCGATAAACTCTCAAAAGAGGCACTGTATGCTTCTATTTTATATCCAAGTCAAGGGATTAGTTTTGGTTATGAAGCTTATAAAATTCAATTAAAAGATGGCTCTTCTGCATTTGGGCGCATCGTTTCTGAGACGAACGATAATATAGAAATGCAATTTATGCACCAGCATCAAATTATTAATAAATTTGATATTACATCTCGTACTCAAGTGCCTACATCTTTGATGACCGAAAACCTGCAAGCTGCTATGACGGAGCAGGAATTGGTGGATTTGATCGAATATTTGGGAACATTGCGTAAGGTGCAGTGAGAGTTGGGGGATGGGGTGATAAGGTGATGGGGAAATAGAGATTTCAAGCGTTTTCATAAGTTTGCAATTTTGAGGGCATTATAAACAAGAAACTATTTTTTTCAAAAGGAGGTTATATTCTAAGTAAATCTGTGATGTATGACTTCTACACTCGAACAAGTTGAAAAGTTGCTCCAAATGCTTTCGCCCAGTGAGCGGGCAATCGTGGCAAGGTGGGTGCAGGACGATGCTTCGTACCGTTTTCCTGGCATAGAAAAGACCGAGGGTGTTTGCGGAGGTAGTGCTTGCATCGTGCGTACGCGCATACCCGTATGGCTCTTGGTGGAAGCCCAGCAAGCAGGCGCGACGGAGGCTGATTTATTGCAATCTTATCCTTCCTTGCGAGCGGAGGATTTGCTCAATGCCTGGACATATTATAGATCCAACAAAGAAGAAATAGAATCGGAAATTCTGCAAAATGAAGCGGTTTGATAAGGATGGGGCAATTTTATAGTAATGAAAATTTTGATTATCAAGTCGTTATGCTGCTTCGTGCGTTTGGATATGATGTTCTAACTTCACAAGAAGCGGGGCGTGCGAATCAGCGTATTTCAGATCAGGAAGTGCTTGAGTTTGCTACTTCTCAAAATCGTGCAGTTTTAACTTTTAATCGAAAGGATTTTTTTAAACTTCACCAATTAATGCCAGATCATGCCGGGATTATTGCTTGTACGTATGATACTGATTATGAACGCATAGCAAAGCGAATTCACGAGGTTATCCAGAAAAAAAATGAAGAATTAAGAGGCGAATTGATTCGCATTTATCGTCCAAATACTTAAAGGGAAAATAGAAATCATGTTTGATTATTTATAATTTTTCCTCTTATCCAACAAAGATCACAGAAGGCTCGTTAAAAATGCTGTAAATTTGTCTTTACAAATGACTTATAATGATTAAAAACATTTTATTGAAATACAGACTTGAGTTGATTGGAATAGCATTAGGTGCAATTGGCGGCTGGGCTTATTGGTATTACGTTGGTTGTATGTCAGGCACTTGTATGATTACTTCCAAACCTTTGAATAGCACATTATATGGCGCTTTATTGGGGATGTTATTATTAAGTATATTTAAAAAAGAAAAAAAATCCGAGCATACGGAATCAAATTAGGATTAATTTTAAACCGTAATTTTTCTTTTTCTACCCACCACTTGCCAGGTTTCAGTGGCTTTTCCGTCATTTATTACTTGCATTTCTTCGTACAAATTCACCGTTGGACAAATATGATATGGTACCCCATAAAATGCATCACCGATTTTAATATCCTCCCAATTTTTTACTTTCAAAACGCCATGTTCTTCGCTTTGGCTAATAAGTTCATAATCATGTAAATTCAAAAAGCGGATACGTTTATCAATAGGATTTTCGGCAGCAACAGCTTTATGACCCAAATCAATCGTAATAATTCCGGGCGCGGGCTTGGAAATAACGCGTGTAAGAATTAACGCTGCGTGTTCAAAGTTTTGTTCACTTAATTGATCGCCATAACCCCAATCCCATAACACACAAGTGCCTGGGCTACAATATACTTCTGCTCGCGTTGCATGGGACGTGAACGCAGGCGTGCCACCGGCAATAATTAAAGGCGTCGGCAAGCCCGATTTTTCTATGTTTTCGGTTAAATTATGCACCGTTTCAAAACCACTATCAATTTTATCTTTTCGTTCCGAAAAATCACGATCTCTTAAATGCCCATCATACACGTGTAATCCATGCAAATGTATATTTGATTGATTATAAGTAAATTGATATAATTCAATAAGTTTTTTATTTACTGGATGCCCGGAGCGATCCATTCCATTATTTATATCTATAAAAATATCGGCAATAAGATTAGCTTTTTTAAATAAATCATTATGAATTATTATATTTTTATGATCATCTAATAAAGATGCAATAAAAACTTCAGGATACAGCTTTCGCAATTGAATCAAACGCTCGATTTTCGGCCCAACTAATTGATGCGCAATTACAATGTATTTTGCGCCAGCTATCGCGGCCATTTCTGCCTCTGCGACTGTGGCACATTTGAATCGCGTAATGCCCGCCGCGAGTAGCATTTGCAGGATTTCTGGCGTTTTGTTAGTTTTGATATGCACCATCAAGCGCTCAGGATTGCCTATAATATCAATCATTTTTTGAATATTATATTGCACCCGATCTTTATAAACCAGCAGGGTAGGGGAGTCCACCTCGGATTCATTGGCGAGTTGATACCAGAAATTTTCCATGATCTGTATTTTGAAAATGAAAAATGTGCCATATCTTATCTTCGAGATACGGCACATTTTTGATACTCGGATTTTAAACCAAAGCCCCCGCGTACAAGGCTTCGCGCTGGGTTTTGATTTTTTCGGAAGCCAAATATTCTTCAAAACTCATCAATTGGTCAATAATGCCGTTCGGTGAAATTTCAATGATGCGATTGGCAACGGTCTGAATCAACTGGTGGTCATGCGAACTAAAAATCAGATTGCCTTTGAATTCGCTCAAACCATTATTTAATGCTGTAATACTTTCCAGATCAAGGTGATTCGTCGGTTCGTCCAAAAGCAGAAAATTCGGGTTGCGCAGCATCATTTTTGCCATCATGCAACGCACTTTTTCACCCCCGGAAAGTACGCTCGATTTTTTCATGACCTCCTCGCCAGAAAAAAGCATTCTACCCAAAAATCCACGGATAAATTGCTCGTCTTTTTCTTTGGAATATTCTCGAAGCCAGTTGATTAAGTCCAAATCATTATCGTTGGCGAAATATTCACTGTTATCATTTGGCAAATATTCTACGGAAATCGTTTGTCCGTATTCGTACCTGCCTTCATCGGCTTTTTCTTCGCCTGATAATACTTCATAAAACGCTGATAATGCGCCACTTTCACGACTCAAGAGCGCGATTTTATCGCCTTTGTTCATCGTGAAACTCACATTAGCAAACAACCAATCCCCGTTGGCGTCTTTCTTGCCAAGATTTTCAACCTTTAAAATCTGGTCGCCGGGTTCGCGTTCTGGCTTGAAATGAATAAACGGATATTTTCGGCTGGAAGGCCGCAACTCCTCTAAATTCAGCTTTTCCAAAGCTTTTTTGCGAGCTGTTGCCTGTCGTGATTTAGAAGCATTGGCGCTGAATCGCTGAATGAATTCCATTAATTCTGCGCGTTTTTGCTCGGTTTTTTTGTTCTTGTCTGCGATCTGGCGAGACATCAACTGACTGGACTCGTACCAGAAAGAATAGTTCCCTGAAAATAATCTAACTCGTTGAAAATCAATATCTACTACGTGTGTACAAACCATATCCAAAAAATAACGGTCGTGGGAAACTACGATTACCGTATTTTTAAAATCGGCCAAAAAATCAGCCAACCAAGTCACCGTTTCGGCATCGAGGTCGTTAGTAGGTTCGTCCAAGAGCATGATGTCAGGATTGCCAAATAAAGCTTGCGCCAGCAGCACTTTTACCTTTTCAGCACCGCTCAATTCTTTCAGTAATTTATAATGCAAATCTTCTTTGATGCCAAGATTACTAAGGAGTTCAGCGGCATCGCTTTCTGCCGTCCAGCCGCCCATTTCACCAAATTTCATTTCGAGATCGGCTGCACGCATTCCGTCTTCTTCGGTCGCATCAGGATTCATATAAATCGCATCCTTTTCTTTCATAATATCATACAAAGCGCGATAGCCCATCATCACGGTGTCCAGTACTGTTTCTTCGTCAAATTCAAAGTGGTTCTGTTTCAAAACTGCCATACGATTGCCGGGCTCAATGTCAATGCTACCGCGCGTTGCATCGAGATCGCCAGCAAGGATTTTTAGAAAAGTAGATTTACCCGCGCCGTTCGCGCCAATTACGCCGTAGCAATTGCCAGGGGTAAATTTGAGATTAACTTCATCAAAAAGCGTTCTTTTACCAAACTGAAACGCAAGATTATTAACTGCTAACATTTTTCTTTTGATTATCGGTTATCGGTTAACTGACAAGGGGTTAGTGAATTTAAACACGCTTGCAACTAATAACCGATAACAATTTTTAAAAATTTAAGGTGCAAAGTTACGGAGATTTCGATAGAAATGATAGATACGTTTGTCTATAATTAGCAATAAAAACAAAGACAGCAATACGGGATATTTCTATATTTGGCTCAAGATTGCTCAATCAAAATAAACTTCTGAAAGATGACAAAAAGACTTTTCTTATTATGTTTTATTTGCTTGATTGCTTTCTCAAATTTCGTGGAAGCACAAAATGATTTACCCGAATTAAAACTCACCAAATCGGAGTTGGAAGCACACCTCCGTTTCTTGGCTTCTGATGAACTTGCAGGGCGCCGCACGGGTGAAGTCGGCAATAACGTGGCAGCGCGGTACATCGCTACTTATTTTGAGGCATACGGCTTGAAAAAAGCACCGGGATTAGATTCTTATTATCAAACTTTTATGCTGGAAATGGCTTCGCCGCCGAGCAGTGGCAGTCTGAAAATGAATAATGTAGATTACGCTTTTGGCACGGATTTTTTGATTTTATCTGGGAATGCCAATGAAGTCAATACGACTGCGGTTTTTGCAGGTCACGGTTGGGTGGATGAGAATACGGATGACTATAAAGGCTTGGATGTGAAAGGCAAAGTGGTTTTTGTGTTGTCAGGAAAACCGGGCGATGAAGATCGCAGGGCTATTATTAGTGCTGGCGCTCAAAAACGAAAATTGGCAGCTGAACGAGGAGCAGTGGCAATTTTTGAGTTGTATCGAATGCAATTTCCCTGGGATTTTTTCCGCCGGAATTATAGTCGAGAACGCCTTCAAGTAGCAGAATCTAATGCCGATAAGGATGAGACAGGCATTATTTATGGTTTTTTCAAAGAACCATCACCGAATCCAATCATCGAATTGCAAAATGGCAAATCATTTAAAATTGAATTGAAATCTGATGCCGCTTCTGTAAAAAGGATTCCGACTCAAAACGTCATTGGTATCGTGGAAGGCACGGATCCAATGCTGAAAGACGAGTTTGTTTTGCTCACCGCGCATTACGACCACGTAGGCGTGGGCAAACAAGGAGGTGGCGCTTATACAGAGCAAGACAGCATTTTTAATGGCTCGCGCGACAATGCTTTTGGCACGGTAGGTCTATTGGCAGCAGCCAAAGCTTTGGCGCAGCAACCCCCGGCACGGTCGGTGATTATTTTAGCTGTGACGGGCGAAGAGGTAGGATTGCTGGGTAGCAGTTATTATGCGGATAATCCCCTGATTCCTTTGAAAAAAGTGATTTTTAATTTGAATATTGACACCGGAGGCTATAATAATACCAGCGTAGTGGGAATTGTAGGGCACGGACGTACGGGTACAGACGAACTGATGGAAGCTGGACTGAAGCCATTTGGTTTGTCGGTGAAAGCAAATCCTGCGCCTGAACAAGGCTTGTTCGATCGCTCAGATAATGTAGCTTTTGCCAGAAAAGGTGTGCCTTGTGTGACTTATACGCCTGGTTTTGATGAATTCGATGAAGAAGTGATGAAGTATTATCATCAGGTCACCGATAATCCTGATACGATTGATTACGACTATTTGCATAAGTTTTCTCAAGGCTATGCTCATACAACTCGTCAAGTTGCCAATCGAAAGGCCCGCCCGCAATGGGCGAAAGGTGACAAATATGAGGAAGCTGGGAAGACTTTATATAATAAATAAATGATTGGATTGTGGAGTGAATGAATGATTGAGTTGGTATTAATTAATCAATTATTCTTTCACTCCATTTCTGTCTCCGAGCCGATACTTGCTTTCATTTTCAAAAAAGTGAAAAACTTTTGAATCGTTTTGTTGCGTTTGTATTGAAAAAATCAATACTTGATGCAAACAATAAAATTATTTGCGGTAAGCACCCTAATACTCATTTACATTGCCAATATTTTTAATAAGAATCAAACTGGCAAACCCACGCATGATACTTGGAATGAATTGCTAAAAAAACACGTCAGTGCGGACGGAAAGGTTAATTACAAAGGCTTTAAACAGGACTTGCCTGCTTTGGAATCTTACTTAGGAGGTTTAACACGGAATCCGGTGCAGGACAATTGGACGAAGGAAGAGAAAATGGCATATTGGATCAATGCTTATAATGCTTTTACAATAAAATTAATCGTAGATCATTATCCGATTGCCAGCATTACCAAGTTGGACGAAGGCAAAACCTGGGATGTAAAGCGTATCCAATTAGGGAAGAAAACTTATTCACTGAATAATATTGAAAATGATATTTTGCGACCACAGTTCAAAGACCCGCGTATCCATTTTGCGCTGAATTGTGCAGCTAAATCTTGCCCGCCCTTACTCAACCGCGCGTGGACGGCTGAAACATTGAATAAATATTTTGAACAGCAAACCCAAGCTTTTATTAATAATCCGAAATACAATAAAATTACTGCCACCGAAGTACAAATTTCAAAGATATTTGAATGGTATGCAGGCGATTTTGGTAATATGATAGATTTTTTAAATAAATATAGCAAGACCAAAATTAATGCTGGGGCAAAAATTAAATATATCGATTACGACTGGGCTTTAAATGAATAGCGCCTTGATATTAATTTTGTCATCTTTATCTCATTTTCTATGAATTTTTTGTAAATCGCAGCGACTTTTACCTTGCAAATTTGTATTTGAATAGAATGCATTGAACATAAAAGGAGGTCGTGAAAAATCACCCTGAAATTGGCAGAAATCTCCAACAATAGGAGCGCAAGTATTTCGTTTGCAATGTTGATTATCACCTACCCTCCATTCTATCTGATCTATTTGCAAAAAGCGAATTAAAATGCTGATTTTAAAAACAATTCAAGGAATGATGAAAAGAATATTCTTATCTGTTGTCTTTTGGTTAGGCGCTATTGCCTTCATTTTTGCTCAAGAAAAGCCGCCGCTCGACTGGTTTCACCTCGATCCTGATCGGGATAGCTTCCCTGGCGTGAGTACGCAACAAACTTATCGTGAACTGCTCAAAAACGCTAAAGGGCGCACTGTCATTGTGGCGATACTCGACTCTGGTGTAGATTTTGAACACGAGGATTTGAAAGATGTAATGTGGGTCAATGCTGATGAAATCCCCGACAATAATATTGATGATGACAAAAACGGCTACGTAGATGATATTCACGGCTGGAGTTTCCTTGGCAATGCTAAGGGGGAAAATGTAGTACACGATAATTTGGAAATAACTCGTCAATATCGAATATTAAGTAAAAAATTTGATGGGAAAAAGCCAACAGGAATTTCCAAAGATGATAAAGCCGACTATGATAAATACTTGAAATACAAAAAAATAATCGAAGAAAAAATTACCGGATTGCAACAAGAAGTGCCATTATATGAAGCGGTTTATAATGCGATTGTAAATTTGGAAAAAGCGCTTAATAAAGATTCTATTACATTAACTGATATTAAAAAATTTCGTTCGCGCGACCGTATATTGATGGCTGCTGCCGCGCAGATGGAGCAGTTTATGGATGGTGGCGATTCTTTTGAAAAAGTAAAAGAAGATATCAAGTCTTATTATGAACAACAGCATAGCCGCTTGAATTATGGCTATAATGTGGATTATGATCCTCGTAAAATTGTTGGTGACAATATTAATGATCCTTATGAGCGCTATTATGGGAATAACGATGTACGTGGCCCAGACGCTATGCACGGTACGCACGTAGCAGGCATTATTGGCGCTGCTCGAGATAACGGTATTGGGATCAATGGTATTGCTGCTAATGTCCGTATTATGTCGGTACGCACAGTACCGGATGGCGATGAACGCGATAAGGATGTTGCAAATGCTATTATTTATGCTGTAGATAACGGCGCATCGGTTATTAATATGAGTTTCGGTAAGGGAGAATCTCCGAATAAAGAGGCTGTAGATAAGGCTGTTAAATATGCATTGAAAAACGATGTGTTGATCGTTCAGGCTGCGGGCAATGATGCGCAGGAAAATGATTATATGAATACTTTTCCTAATGATAAATTTAAGAAAAAGAGCCTGTTTGGCCCCAAATATGCGGATAACTGGATTACGGTAGGAGCATTAAATTGGGATAAAGATGCTGCTAAATTTTCCAATTTCAGTGGCGAAAATGTAGATGTTTTTGCTCCAGGTACGGAAATATATTCGACTGTACCAGACAGCAAATATGAAATTAGCCAGGGAACAAGTATGGCTTCACCAGTAGTGGCAGGTGTGGCAGCTACGCTTCGGGCCTATTTCCCTAAATTAAATGCCAAGCAGGTCAAGGATATTATTATGCAATCGGTAGTGCCGATAAAAGATAAAGTAAACAAGCCAGGCACGAGTGACTTGGTGCCTTTTAATCAACTTTGCGTAAGCGGGGGCACGATCAATATGTACAGAGCAGTGCAATTGGCGCAGCGCACCAAAGGGAAGCGCAAAGCAGATTGGGGGCACAAGGATAAAAAAGCAACGGCGATTCCTTAATGGATTTATAAGCTGAGAGGTTGAGGAGTTGAGTTTCGTTATCTTGAGAACTCAACTCCTCAACTTATAAATTTTTCAACCCTCCTTCAACTACCTGATAATCACTTCATTCAAATAATCTTCTCCTAGTTCTTTATTGATATTTTCTAATATTTGGCCTCTACCGTAGGAAAGTTCCTGGCGAAGCGCTGCGGATTCAATCATCACGTAAAGCTTGTTATTGCGCACTTTTAGCTCTTTCGTGTAGTTGGCAATCATTTTTCCCATCGTTTTTTCCCAAATCATTTCTACACGAGCCTGATTGACTTTGGATTTCAGGCGGTAGGTTTCTACCAAGTCTTTTAAAATAGTTTTGATGTTCTGTTCATTTGAAGCTCTCATACGACTTGAGTTTAGATGATATGTGATAAAGTTGCTACGCCTTCTTCAATGAGGTAGATGCAGTACGAAGTATTTAGTTTGCTAAGTATGTCCTGGATGCGCTGTTCATCCGTATCCGTTATAAAAATTTGCCCAAACGATTGTTGAAGCAATAATTCTAACAATTGACGCACCCTATTTTTGTCCAATTTATCAAAAATATCGTCGAGTAGGAGCAGTGGTTGCATTTTTTTTTCTCGACGAAGGACTTCGTATTGTGCCAATTTTAGCGAAAGCGCCAATGATTTCAACTGTCCCTGCGAGGCAAATTGCTTTGCCGGATGCTCGTCGATTTTTAAAAAAAGATCATCTCGATGAATGCCAACAGTACTTCGCTGCAAAACTCGATCTTTTTCTTCGGCATGAGCTAATAATTCTTCAAAAGTGTTTTCCAAAAATTTCGAATCGTATTGACAATCAATGGTTTCTCGTTGCCCGGAAATGGCATTGTACATTTGTTGCAATATCTCCCGAAAGGATTCAATAAAAGCCTTACGTCTCTCGGAAATCATTTTTCCGGGTTCAATTAATTGAGCGTTATACACTTCCA
>JANRME010000191.1:0-13927 GCA_033761835.1 Saprospiraceae bacterium | reverse complement strand
CTCAAATGGGTAAAGCAATGATTAAAACAAATGTCCAAGATTTTCTTTCTTGGTTTTCAGATAATTATAATTTTCTTTGCGCGGCTCTATAACCAAAGGCACTCGACTCAGTACCTCAATCGGAGAATGCTCCAAAGCTTCAATTTTATCAGGATTGTTGGTGAGTAGATGCACTTTTTTAATGCCCAATGCCAGCAGCATTTCGATTGCAATATCATAGTGGCGGGCGTCAATTTCCAGTCCAAGGTGCACATTGGCATCCACTGTGTTCAAGCCGAGGTCTTGCAAATTATAGGCTTTCAACTTATTGATAAGCCCAATGCCCCGCCCTTCTTGGCGCAAATACAACACTACCCCACCCTGCTCAGCAGTCATTTCCAAAGCCTTATGCAATTGTTCTCCACAATCGCAGCGCATCGAATGAAAAATATCGCCGGTGAGGCATTCCGAGTGAATCCGAACAAAGGCCGGCCTCGCAGCATCAAAATTTTCGTGAATCAGTGCCAAATGCGGCATCCAATTGTCCTCTCGATCAGCAAAAGCGATCATCCTGAAATTGCCCCAGGAAGTAGGGATAACAGCCTCTGCTTGTTGGGATATCAGCATTGTATAAGTTGAAACCTTTAGGTTCTTCAAGACCACTTCCCCAATACACGATTGAAACCCGAAGAAGTTTTGAGAACGCTATTTTGTTAGAAAAATTAAACTAACAATTGCTAAACACCTACAAAGTTAAAGAAGTTTCACTGTAACGCAGCTTTGAATTTGCCGTTCTGCGATGTCAGATATGCTCCCAAGAAAATTTCTTTTTTTTCAAAAACGCAGCTCTTAAAAGGTGAAAAGCCTATTTAAGAAGCTCTTTAATTTGGGATAAATCGTTTCTTGATGATTTAATGCAGGTAAAATCAAACAATTGTGTTAATTTTATGTTTCAACGTTTTATTTTACTAACTTAATTGGATTTAGTATGAAAAAACTCTCACTAGCCTTGCTACTGGTTGTAGCGAGTTCTTTAACTCTATTGTCACAACGAACTATAACTGGCAAAATCATTGACGAAAATAATGTGCCACTTATAGGGGCCTCCGTGCTGGTAAAAGGTACAGCCACTGGTACAGTAACAGATGTAGATGGCAACTATTCTGTTGAAATTCCAGAAGGCGCTACGGCGCTTATTTTTTCCTACACTGGTTACGATCCGCAAGAAATTGCAATCGGTACGTCTAATGTTATTGACGTTACCATGTCTTCTGGCGTCACTTTACAGGATATTATTGTAGTAGGATACGGTACACAAAGCGAACGCTTCAAAGTGCAAAGTGTATCTCAGGTAGATGCTGAAAAATTGCAAAACCGACCGCTGCTGGGTCCACAGGAATTGCTACAAGGCCAAGCTGCTGGCGTACAAATGGTTAGCAATGGCGGTATCCTGGGTTCAAATGCGACCGTGCGTATTCGAGGCGCTGCTTCGATCAACGCAGGTGGCGATCCGCTTTACGTTGTTGATGGTGTACCCCTCAATGACGGGACTTACTCTAGTGGTCAGGGTGGTGCTGCACTAAACCCATTGGCGGATATCAACCCAAATGACATCGAGTCCATCTCCGTTTTAAAAGATGCTGGTGCTGCTGCTATTTACGGTTCACGTGGTTCTAATGGTGTAATTTTGATTACGACCAAAAAGGGAAAAGCGGGCGTAAATCGCGTAAATGCTGAGTTCTATACAGGTTGGTCGGAGCCTACTTATAAGTTGGATATGATGAATGCCGACGAATTCCGTACATTTGAAAAGGCGTATAACAATCGTACCTTCCCTGAAACCAGTTTCGACTGGCCAGGCGCTGTATTGCAAACAGGTAGAGTAAATTCCTATACCCTCAATTTCTCAGGCGGTAATGATATTACCCAATATTATTTGGGTGGTTCTTTCCTAAGGCAGTCCAGCTATGCTATAGGCAATGATTTGGATCGTTTGAATGGTCGTTTGAACTTCAAGCATACTTTTTCTAAGAAATTCCGTTTCGGTGCAAACGTTGGGGTCACAAAATCCGTCAACAACCGTATCGGTGCAGAAAACAATACTTTCGCTCCTTTAACTTCGGCTTATTTGCAATTGCCAACCGTAGCAGCTTATGATGCAACCGGCAATTTTACAAATACGGGGTTCATCAGAAATGTGATTGCCATTGAAGCGCTTTCCGTCAATGACTTGATTACCGATCGCATTACTACAAATGCTTATCTGCAATTCGATTTGATGGAAGGATTGACCCTCAAAACAGACTGGGGAATTGATAATATTACGACTACTGAAACTTCCCGTTATCCCAATATCGTATCAACTGGTGGTACCGGATCCAATGATATCAGAAGCGATGATAAATGGTTGACAACTAATACGATTAACTTCGACCAGATATTTGGAAACCACGCCATCAGCGCGGTAGCCGGTTTCAGTTTTGAAACCGCCTTATTCGAGCGGACAGAGGTTGCAGGTAGTAATTTTGCAGCAGATGCTTTGCGCAACGTTGCATCGGCAGCTACACCAAGTTTAACCCGTTCTAGCCGCACGGAATGGGCATTGCTGTCACAATTTGTACGCGCCAACTACCGCCTTAAAGACAAATATATCCTTGAAGGTGCGCTGCGCCGCGATGGCTCTTCCCGCTTCGGAGCGAATAATCGCTATGGTGTGTTTTGGGCGGTTTCCGGTGGTTGGGTGCTTTCAGAAGAGGCGTTCTTGAGAGATATCTCCTTCCTTAATACTTTGAAATTAAGTGCGAGTTATGGTACGACTGGTAACGATCGCATCGGTAATTTCCAGTCTTTAGGCTTGTATGGCAGTGGTGTTGCATTTGATTATGCCGGTTTGCCAGGTATTGGGCCTAACCAACCTGCTAATCCTGACCTGAAATGGGAGGAAACCTCACAATTGGATATCGGCGTTTCGGTAGAATTGTTCAATCGCCGACTGGCGGTAGATGTAAATTATTACCTCAAAAATACAACGGATATGTTGTTGGATTTTCAATTAGCAGATCCTAACGGTTTCTCTACGCTCACACAAAATGCTGGGGAAATGCAAAACAGGGGTGTTGATTTGAATATTGAAACCGTGAACATCCGCACTTCAGGTGGTTTTGAATGGACCACCAATTTGAACATTGGATTCTTGGAAAACGAAGTAACGTCACTCCCGAGCGGTTCTCTGGATGCACAAGGTAATCGCTTTATCGGCGGCGCTAACCAACGTGCCGTAGAAGGATATACCGTAAATACTTTCTATTTGCCTCGTTATGTAGGTATCAATTCAAGCAATGGTAATGCTGAATATTTGGATGCCACTGGCAATATTGCGACCAGCCCTTCGCCTAACTACCGCGTGATCGTAGGCTCGGCAATTCCTGATTTCACAGGTGGTTTCACCAATAATTTCACGTATAAAGGGATTGACCTGGGTATATTCTTCAATTTTACTTATGGCAATGAAGTGTATCTGGGCGATTTCGCTTTCACGGAAAATCCGGTTGGTGGATTCAATAAAGCAAGAGTATTGCTCAATTACTGGACAGAAAGTAACCGCGAAGGAGCTTTTGCGCCGGCAGCTACCAGCGCTACCAAAAACACTTTTGGGCAAGCCTCTACGCGCTTCATGCTGGATGGTTCTTTCTTGCGTTTGCGCAACGTTACCTTGGGCTATACTTTACCTGCCAAAAAAGTGAATGCGAAGTTTTTCCAGAGCGCCCGAATTTATGTAATGGGGCAAAACTTGTGGACACGGCGTGCCGATGAAGACCTATGGGAAGGGAGAGCACAAGATCCAGAAGTAGGTTATGCTTCTAGCAACACCTTCCAAGGGCAGTCTTTCTTTACGCCACCACAGGCAAAGACTATCACCGTTGGATTGAACGCTTCATTCTAATTTTTTTAAACTAAAATTCTTGAAAAAAATGAAAAAATTCAAATATATCTTTCTATTACCTTTCCTGCTCTCATTTATAGCTTGTGATGAGCTATTAGATGTTGAACCGGAACAATCGCTTTCTACGCCTGCGGCGTTTAGTGATAAAAACACGGCTTTTGCTTCCTTAATGGGTGTATATAGCGCTGCTCAGGATGCCGATGTTTTCGGCTCTATAACCGCGATGCTTTCAGAAACACAATCCGACAACGTACGATTCGTGGGTTCCTTCCCAACTTTTCAGGAAGTGAACAACTATGTGGTGATTGCTACCAACGGTAGTATTCGCTCGATTTGGGCAGATCATTACTCCGCAATTTTGGCTGCGAATGCAGTAATCGTTAATATGCCAAAAGTGGATGATCCAAGCTTGACCGATCCAGAGCGCAAGCAGTTTATTGCAGAAGCAAAATTCATGCGCGCTTTGTATTATTTCAATTTGGTGACACATTTTGCGCAGCCGTTCAATGTGTCTAATGGAAATACCCCCGGCGTACCAATTGTACTAACGCCTGATATCTTCGACGGTAAGCAAATTTTACCAGCAAGAAATTCCGTTGTGGAAGTATATGCTCAAATTGAAAAGGACCTTTTAGAGGCGCTACCTGATTTACCAGAGAAATACAGCAATGCAGAACAAACGCGTGGTCGAGGAACCAAAGGTTCTGCCAATGGAATCTTGAGTCGTTTGTATTTATACAAAGGTGATTGGGCCAAAACAATCCAATACGCCGATGCAGTCCTCTCCAATAAAGCGTTGTATAATTTAGCGCCTAATTATGCTTTCTGGGATGGCAATACTTCCGAAGATGTTTTTGTGATTCAAAATTCGTCTACGGATCAAGGTAGCTGGGATTTGTATTACCAACCCGCAGCGCTTGGAGGACGTGGCGATGCACCATTTTCTGATGATCTGCTTGCTGCTTTCGATCAAGTAAACGACAAACGCTTTACTACTTTAACAATTGTAGGTGCGGATGCTGGAGGTAATACAAAGGCTATTTTTACCAATAAGTTTCCGAATGGTATTGTCAACTCTGATAATGGTCCAATTCTGCGTGTTACAGAAGTGACACTCAATAAAGCAGAAGCTTTGGTCAAAAATACTAATAGTGTGAATGAAGAGGCAATTTTGCTGTTGAACCCACTGCTAGGAAGAGCTGGCCTTCCAACTGTAAAAGCTGCTGATTTTGCAGATGCAAACGCACTACTCGAACGCATTTTGTTGGAAAGGCGCAAGGAACTATGCTTTGAAGGTCACCGTCGTATAGATTTACTGCGAAATGGAAAACCTTTACGCACAACAGGTGTCGGTGTGGGTATTTCCAATCCTGGTGATCCAAAAGTCGTATTCCCAATTCCACAAAGGGACATTGATTTGGGTTCTTCCTTACCGCAGAATCCTGGCTATTAATTTTAACTAAATTATTACTAAATAGCTCTTATTGCCTTTACAATGTAATAAGAGCTATTTTATTTTCAAAAATCACCTCCGGGCATCTTTATTTGTTATGCCTTTACCTCCCTGTAATCTGCTTTTTTTCAAAATTTTCAACTTTTAAGGCAGCGAAATAGATATTTCAAACGATTATTACGAGTAGCAAGACTATTCCCATATATAATTTCAAAATCTCCTAAAAACCGATCCCTTAAGACATTGATTATGAACATATCATGAAGAAGAATTAAAAAAAAGGAATAGCAAAGCGAATTATTTTTTTATCATAAACCTAATCTGATTATGAAAAGACTCTCACTAGTTTTACTGCTGGTGCTAGCCAGCGGTATTGCTTTATTAGCACAACGTACCATTCGAGGTACCATTACCGACGATCAAGGTGAGCCGCTCATTGGCGCCACCGTTTTAGCCAAAGGTACAAGTGTGGGTTCTGTGTCTGACATTGATGGCTCTTATGCTTTGAGCGTGCCAGAAGGTGTCACTACATTGGTATTTTCCTACACCGGTTTTTCTACACAAGAAGTTCAACTTGGCGCTTCTGATGTAGTAGATGTTTCCATGAGTCCTGATATTGCTCAATTGAGTGAAGTAGTTGTGACCGGTTATTCCGAAACGCAAAGGAAAAAATTAGTCGCTTCCGTATCAACAATTGACAATAAAGCATTAGAAAACGTGCCGCTGCCCGACGTGAATCAATTGATTCAAGGCCGTGCACCTGGGGTGTTCTCTACGGCTGCATCAGGTCAACCGGGTGCGGCGCAAAATGTACGCGTGCGCGGTACAGGTTCTATCACAGCAGGTAGAGGCCCTCTATATGTTATTGACGGGGTTATTGTACAAAGTGGTGACTTCTCTCAGCAAGCAACTAGCAATGACATCTTATCCAACATTAACCCGAACGACATTGACAATGTCTCGATCCTCAAAGACGCTGCTGCTACTGCATTATATGGCTCACGTGGTTCAAATGGTGTGATTCTGATTACCACTAAACGCGGCCGTGCCGGTAAATCTGTCATTAGCGCAAAAATGCAGTATGGTATCACCCAGCCGAACATTGGTAACTTTGATTTGATGAATGGCCAAGAAATCTGGGACTACGAGCGTCAAGTATTGGCGAATTCTGGTCGTACACCCGAGCAGATTGATGCAGCAAGGCCTGCTTCTTTGTTGGACAATGATTTCGATTGGGTGGACGCTGCCTTCCGTCAGGGTCAAACCCGCAACTTGGAATTGCAAGCTTCTGGTGGTAACGACAAGACTCGTTTCTTCCTTTCTGGTGGTTACTTCACCCAGGATGGTATCTTGATTGATTCCGATTTCAGCCGTCTTTCCTTGCGCAGCAATATTGATCATACTGCCTCTGATAAGTTGGATTTCAGCTTGAACTTTAATACTTCCTATACTGAAAACCTGAACGCAGTAGCCGGTAACCGCTTTGCTTCCCCGCTATTGGGTGCTTTTGTAAATACACCATTACAACCAGCTTACAATCCTGCTACGGGTCAATTGTACACTGGTTTGGAAGATGCGTGGACTATTTTCAGTGGCGACAACTTCTTGTATTCTTCGCCCCTCAACCCTGTTGTCAACGAAAACTTGCGCATTATTGCTAAAGTTGCAGCCAATTACAACATTCTTAAAAACCTGCGCTTTAGTCAGACTGCCAACATTGATTACGTTGACATCACGGAGAATGTATTCCAAGACCCAACAACGGGGGATGGTTCTAACACAAATGGTTCTATCACCGATAGCTATACTGGAACTAATACTTTGACGACTCAATCTATGTTGAAGTATTATAATTCTTTTGGGGCTGACCACAATTTTGATGCTTTTGCAGTGTTTGAGTACCAAAAATTTGACGACAGGAGATTTACAGCAAACGGTGTTGGTTTGGCTTCCGGTAAACTCAAGACACTGAACTCCACAGCGACTCCACAAGGCGTTACTGGTACCAGAACAGAATTTGCTTTTGTTTCTTTATTAGGACAAGCAAACTATAACTTCCGCGAGAAATACTTCTTGACAGCCAGTGTGCGTAATGATGGTTCTTCCCGCTTTGGCGCTAACAACCGCTACGCTACTTTCTACTCTATAGGTGCGTCCTGGGCGCTTTCTGAAGAAGCATTCCTTGATAATATCAATTTAATCAATAACTTACGTTTGCGCGCCAGCTACGGTACTTCGGGTAACGCAGAGATTGGTAACTTCCCGTCTCAGGAATTGTATGGTTTTGGCAATAGCTACGATGACCAACCAGGCAGCTCTCCTACTCAGATCGCTAATCCTGACTTGACCTGGGAAGTAAGCAAAAATGTGAACGTTGGTTTGGATTTTGCTGTTCTCGAAAACCGCCTGAGTGGTTCGATTGAGTGGTATCAGCGCCGAGGTGAAGACCTGTTATTAAACGTACCGGTTTCTTCTACCAGTGGCTTCCAAACTGCGCTTCGCAACATCGGCAAGATCGAAAACAAAGGCTTTGAAGTAAACCTTAGCGCTACCATCTTCCGTTCTTCTAATGCTAAAGGGTTCAACTGGAATATTGATGCCAATTTCTCTGCAAACAGAAATAAAATACTCGAATTGCCAGGCGGAGAAGATATTCTCAATGGTCGCCAAATATGGCGTGTAGGAGAGCCTATTCGTGCTTTCAATATGCAAGTATGGGCAGGTGTTGATCCGGCAAACGGGAAACCATTATGGGAAACCGCTGAAGGTACTACTAGTACTTATTCGCAGGCAGTACGTAAAATTGTAGGCAATGCGGAACCAGATTTTCTTGCAGGTTTAAATAATACCTTCTCTTTCGCAGGGTTCTCTTTGTCGGCATTCTTTAACACCGTTCAGGGGCATGAGATTTACAATGGCTCTCGTCCTTTTGTTGAAAGTGACGGTCAGCGTTATGGTCAGTTCAATAATATCGTAGAAGCGGGCCAAAACTACTGGAAAGCGCCAGGCGACATTGCACTAAGACCTCAACCTAAAGTAGGTGGTAATAGTGGCTCCAATTCTGCTTCCAGCCGCTATCTGGAAGATGGATCCTATATTCGTTTGAGAAATGTGACATTAGGCTACACACTTCCAAAATCGGTATTAGACAAAATGCGCTTATCGAATGTGTTATTTTATGTACAAGGTCAAAACCTGCTGACGATCACTGATTATTCAGGATTTGATCCAGAGGCAGAAGAAGATGGAGATGAGTTCTTCCGTTACCCTGTGGGTAAGTCCTTCACTTTCGGTTTGGATATTTCTTTTTAATTTGAACCAAAAACAATTTGAACAATGAAATTTGCAAAATATATATTTTTCGTAATTGCTTTGATTGCGATATCCTGCGAAGACAAGCTGGAATTACAACCTGCGCAATCACTCGCTACCGAGGAGTCTTTATCTGACGTAAAGGGTATGCTTACTGCTCTTTACGGCGCTTATGATATGCTTCAGGACCTTAATATATATGGTCGGGATTACATCGTAATGGCGGAATTGGAAGCTGATTTGGTTTATCTATCCCTCAGCAATTCCAACCGTTACGTACAGAATTATACTTTTTTATGGACTCCAGATAATGCAAATATCACTGCTGTTTGGAATGATTATTATACAGTAATCTTGCGTTGCAACAACATTATCAACAATATTGACAAAATTGAAGGTGATGCTGCTGAGAAAAACCAGATCAAGGGGGAAGCTTTGGCGATTAGAGCTTTGAGCCATTTCGATTTGGTGCGTGTATTTGCAAAGCAATATACTCAAAGCAATCCTACTGCTGACTTAGGCGTACCTGTTGTGTTGGAATCCAAAATTGACGAACCAACTCGCAATACTATCGCTGAAGTATATAATCAAATCACTTCCGATCTGGAAGCGACAAAAGGGCTTTTGACTGATAAAGGCAAATTTCGTTTTGGCCCAGATGCAGCAAATGCGTTGCTTTCCAGAGTGTATTTGTACAAAGGTGATTATGCCAATGCGGAAAAATTCGCTTCAGATGTTATCAACACCAACAAATATGCGATTGCCGATGACATCATTGCTGCTTTTAAAGCACCAGGCTCTTCGGAAGAAATTTTTACCTTGAAATTCACAGCCTCTGAAACACGAGGTTCGGATAACTTGGGTCGTTTCTTTAATCCTTCGGGCTACGGCGATGCACGCGTGGCAACGGATTGTATTAGTCTATATGAACCAAGCGACAAGCGTTTAGGCTTTATTTATAAGCACACCAACAATCAAATGTACACCAATAAATTCTTTGCACAAGATGGTGTAGATGGATTGTTTAGCCCGAAAATCCTGCGCATTTCTGAAATGTATCTTACTCGCGCAGAAGCCAGAGCGAAGCAAAATAAATTTGCAGATGCTATCGCTGACTTGAACGCGATCAGAGCCAAGAGAAGCGCAAGTGCTTTGGCAGGTATTGCAGATGCGGATGTGTTCCAAACTGTGTTGGATGAACGCAGACGCGAATTGGCATTTGAAGGTCATACCAAGTTTGACTTGTGGCGCAATGGCCTTGATATGGTAAGAAATCAATGCAATACTGGTATTGAATTGGATGCACCTTGCAATTTAGCTGCTTCCTCAAACTTACGAGTGTATCCTATTCCAACAAGAGAAATAGATGTGAACCAAAACATGGTTCAGAATTCTGGCTACTAATCTCTGATTAATAAAATTTTTCAGGAGGCGTTTCTTACAAAGTAAGAAACGCCTTTTTATTTTGCCTGTAAATTAATTTATAAAAAGATGGCAAAACAAAATGTAGGAAATAAAAAGCCGCAGCGTTGGTTAACCTGGAGTATTATAGCCTTGTCTTTCATCGCGTTAATTATTTTTTTTACGCTACCCAATTCCCAAAAACCACCGAGTGGTCCACGCTTCCAACAGGAAGGGACGCTACAAATTATGAGCGCAAATGGAAATTTGATTCAAACGATTGATATTGAAATTGCAGATAATGAATTCGATCAGGCGCAAGGCTTGATGTGGCGCAAATCAATGGAAGAAACACAAGGAATGCTTTTTATCATGGATAAGATGGAGGAGCAGTCTTTTTGGATGCTCAATACTTATATTCCGCTCGACATCATTTTTGCAGATGACGGTCTGAAAATTGTAAAAATAAAAGCCAATGCTAAGCCTCAATCGCTTGACGCCATTAAATCAGAGTATCCAGCCCGGTTTGTTTTGGAAGTAAATGCGGGCTTTTGTGAAAAATTTGGAATCAAGGAAGGTGATAGCATCCAATTTACAAGGAAGTAGCTCCGATTGCCTATCGGAGCTACGTATAATTATTATCAATAACCATCTTTCTTTTTAGCGCTCGCACCCGAAGGCGGATCCATCTCCACATCTTCGGCGGCAGCCACTCGAAATTCTACGCGACGATTCATATAGCTACTGGTCGAAGGTACTAAGGCCTCTTGTTGTCCTTTCCATTGGATTATCAAGCGCCCTCGGCCAATACCATGATTTTCAACTAAATGATCCACTACTGCTTGTGATCTTTGGTAGGAAAGCGCGTTGTTCGATTCTTCCGGGCCGGTAGCATCGGTATGCCCTGTGATAACCAAGCGCAGGTTGGGATTGCTTTTCATCATGCGCGCAATACCTGCCAAAGTGCCATAGTCCGAATATTTGATCGCAGCCGCATCGTTGCCAAAATGAATCATCGGCAAAAACCAGTCGGCCACTGCATTAGCGGACTCTGTGAGCTTATAATCTTTCAACATCTCATCCACAATCTCACGCACGCGATCTTCCGTCACGCCTCCTCCAGCGCCTGGTCGAACGGCTGGATTCGGATTTTCAATTACTCCATCCACACTGACTTTTTCGCCGGCACGCGGCGGATTGTAGGGTTCTCGGTCTTTAAAATCAGCTACTCCATCGCGGTCGCTATCGAGCGTACGCCCTTTGGTATCTACAGGTACATCCGGCGGCGTATCGGCTTCCTGGTCAATGGCATCAATAACACCATCTCCATCGGAATCTTTAAGCGATACATCTTGTTTTTTCTGGCCCTCTTTTACTTGTTCCAATACAATTTCCAAAGGATTCACCCAGTATAAAGGCTCAGAATCATTCGCTTTGCCAATATTAAAATTGAAGCGCAGATTGGAATATTGCAAAATATCGCCAAATCCGGTGCGTTCCATGTTTTCATCCCGATCAAAGCCATCTATCAAGTCCGCTCTTACGCCCAAAGGGAAAGTAGCCTGATGATCCAAACCAACGTTAAAGCGTTTGCCCAGCCTCACAGCTAAACCCATGGAAACGGACGCATGAGGAGCAACAGATCGCCCAAGGGTCTTATAAGTAAGTTTTCGATCATTAGGGTCTTCTCTTATGGCAGTAGTCACTTCATAGTAACTCGCTCCCACCCCGGCACCTACACAAAGACTCACCTTCCGAACCGGTTTGTTCCAGCGAAGGCTATTCAAGTTGATGAGACCCATCACGGTACCACCTAGCCAGTTATTCTCGAAATTTCGCAAAGAATCATAAGCAGTGCCATTGAAAGTGCCATACAAGGCCTCTCCGCGCAGAGAGAAGATGTAATCCAATGATTTGCGAAGGTGTAAACCAACCCCATAGCCACTGGCCGTAGCAATGTCGCCTGTGTTGAACAAATACCCACCGTGCGCGCCTGCTTCCCACATATTGCTGGGCGTGGGTTTTGAATTAGAACTGGCCGCCGAGCCAGTATTGCTGCTTTTCTCATTTTTATCTTTCTGCGCCAGGGCAGTACCTGCAATTATCAGCAGAAATACAAATAGAATAGTACGTTTTACTGTCATTGTCATAGGGGATTATTTCAAATATAATGTAAATGGGATATTACTCCATTCCTAATCAATGCCAAGCCTGAATTGTGGGTTTCTTCTATGATTTGTATTATTTCACATCCCAACCTTTTGGTTGGAAGCGTGTAGGTCTGCGTGAGATTACAATAAGTTGAACTATAAAACGCTGAAATTTGTCTTTTTCACAATGCGTGTAGATAGTGCCAGCCACAAAAATACCTTTTATTTTCGCTTAGTACAAATAATTTTTTAAGTAGAACGTCTGAAATACTCTTTTTTACGCCTGAAGGAAAAAAATGTTGCAAAAAAAATATAAAATCAGTTGAAAATCAACGACAATAATTTTGTATCATCAAAACACCTCTTTCTGTTGCAAAGGAAATCTTTACATTTGTGAAAGTGCATTCGGCAGCAATTTGCTCCGACAATCTTTTTTGTGCTTTAAACTTTTGAACCTCCATCTTATATGCTGGAAAATTGGCTAAAACCAGTGTCCCTGGAAAAAATCGCCGACCAAGCGTTGAGTAATCAGCAGTTTGGCAAAAATATTCGGATTTATGAAACGGAATTCCCTCATTTGAAAGATACCTCGGTAGCGATCATCGGTATTGGAGCGCTAGAAGCCAATGCCGTTCGGAGCGCACTTTATCAAATGAGCTTTCATTTTGCAAACGGGAAAGTTGCCGATTTGGGCAATGTGCGCAAAAACGAGTCGGGTTTTATTATTCCGCTTTTGAAAGAGCTATTGGATAGCCAAATTATTCCAATCCTCATTTGTTCGGATCCAAAGCATATTCTTGCGCAATACAAGGCTTTTCAAAGCTTGCAGTCACATATCAGCTTTGCAGCGATTGACGAGCGCATCCGCTTAGACGAAAATGACACAAGCAACGAATATTTGTACCTCAATCATGTTTTGCTCAACACGCGTTCGCGCTTGTTTCACCTTGGGCTTATTGGTTGTCAGTCGCATTATACAAGCTTTCCAGCCCTTCAATTTATTGATCGGAATAACCACGATTGCATTCGCCTGGGCAATACCCGTGCCGATCTTTCGGAAGCAGAGCCGATTATCCGCGACGCTGATTTACTTGCTTTTCATATCGCTGCGCTGCGCCAGGCCGACGCACCGGGGCAATCCCAAGCCACACCCAGTGGTTTCAGCGCGGAGGAGGCTTGTCAACTCAGTCGTTATGCAGGTATGAGTGATAAACTCAAATCCTTTGGCGTCTTTGGTTTTCAGCAGGAATTGGATCGAGATGCCCAAACGGCGCAGGTGGTAGCCCAAATGATTTGGTATTTTTTGGAAGGATTTTTTAATCGCAAAAATGATTTTCCGGTTTCTACTGAAGGATTAGTCGAATATATTGTAGAATATAAACGCATGGATTATCAACTTACTTTTTGGAAAAGCCAGCGCAGCAATCGTTGGTGGATGCAAATACCTTTAAAGATTGGAAAAAAATACAATCGCCACAAGCTAATTCCCTGTTCTTATAATGATTACAAACTCGCCTGCCAAGATGAATTGCCCGATCGCTTATTGAATGCGTTTAAACGGTTTTTGTAAAGTAGCGGCAAGCGATGAGCAGCAAGAGACAAGCAACGAGCAGCAACCAGCCTCAATGCGCCATTTCCTCGGCTAACATTTTTTCTAAGGCGATGCCACGTGAGCCTTTGAGTAAAAAA
>JANRME010000190.1:0-15380 GCA_033761835.1 Saprospiraceae bacterium | reverse complement strand
TTTTGGGCATTTGCAACTAAATACGCTGCAATACCGGCAAAAACAAGATTGGGCATCCAGATGCCAATTAAAGGCGGCATCACTTGACCTGTAGCAAATACAATGGAAAACCGAGAAAGGAAAATAAATGCTGCGCCCAACACAATGCCAATCGCTAAGTGCATACCAATACCACCGCGCACCTTCCGGGAGGCAATGGACATACCAATAACCGTGAGAATAAAAATGGTGAAAGCATCGGCAGTGCGCCGATACAACTCGACTTCATATTTTTTGGTGTTGCCGACGCCACGCTTTTTTTGGTTGGTAATGTATTTAGAGAGTTCTGTGGTCGTCATCATTGAGTGTTGCTCTTTATAATCCACAAAATCATCGGGGCTGAGGTTTAGACTGGTATCTAGTTCTTGCCCTCGGCCAATGATAAGTCCTTCATTCAAGCCATCAAAAGTGTGGATTTCGTAATTACTCAATCGCCATTGCTTGGTTTTCCCATCCCAGCGTGCCGATTCGGCTTTGAGCAAAGAAGCCAATTGATTATCTTTAAATTGTTCGATCCGAAAATTTCGCGCAGTGGTGTCGCGCTTTCTATAAAATTCAATAAACACTTTTTTATTGGGTGCCACAAATAAATGGACGTTTTGGGTTTTGCCTTTGTCATTGTCTTTGTCAAAATAAGTATAAACGATCCGAAGCATTTTTTTATTCCCCATAGGTACCAAATAATGATTGCCAAAAAGGTTCATCAACGCAATAATGAGCGCACCAACGATATAAGGGCGCATGAATCGCCGATAGCTAACACCTGCATTAAAAATGGAAATGATCTCGGAATTGGTGGCCATGCGCGAAGTGAAAAAAATGACCGCAATAAGCGTAAAAAGTGGCCACAAAAGACTGGCAATAAACAGAATAAAATTGGGGTAATATTCGAATATGATTTCTCGCTGGGTAATTGGCTCTTCGATAAATTTCTCAATTTTTTCACTAAAATCAATAACAATAGCGATCATCGTAAAAATGAGTACTGTAAAAAAAAAGGTGGTCATAAACTTTCGCAGAATATATCGGTCGAGCGTTTTTAGCATTTTTTATGTTCCAAGTTGGAAGTTTTAGGTTTCAAGTTAGAAGTTTCAAGTTGGAGGTTTCAGGTAACTTCTAAACTTCAACCTGAAACCTCCAAGATTATTGTACATTTGAGCGCATCCAAGTCAAAATTTGTTGGGTACTTTTACTCACCATATCCGCTGGAAGCTCCACACGTTCGTGCTTTTCCAAGTCAAAGGCCACCGCATTATTACTATCTTGCTCGCGCAGCACCAGATAGCGATTGTTGGTAGCGCTTCGCTGTACATCTGTCTTCAAATTCATCGGCTGCTCAAAGGCAGGATGGATCGCAAATTCCTGGGTTTCGCGGTTATATTCTGGCATAATTGCTTGTACGCCACCATTTTGTGCGGTTACCAAAAAAAGCGGAGCATAATTGGATTCGCTTATTTCATATTCGGCAAATGGCAAAATTGCTTGCGGTTTTTGTTTGTCTTTTAAATCAAAAGCGAAAGTACCATAGTCCTGTGCATAACCCATTAAATAATTCTCCCATACTTCGAGTCGAACGATTTGCCCCGATTGAGCGTCCACGCCAAAACGTTGGCTGCGAAACTTTGGCGTCATCCTTGGCAATAGCTTCCGAGCGGCCACGTCATAGCAATACACCGTTGAGTTCCCTCTAATGGCAACGATTTGTGTAAGATTGTTGTAGGTAATTTCAGCGATAAAGTAAGGAAAATCAGCGCTTTTGTCTATCGGAAGTACCTGACGATCAATGCGTTGGCAATTTTTTGTATCATATACCTCCAAGATGTGATGCCCTTCCGCCTGAAGTTCCTCACTATAAGTAGAAGAGTCCGCTACGATTGCCACCAACACGTCCGCGTCGCGCACCCAGAATTGATTGCCTTCCAGTATCGTACCTGCGATGGTACATTGGGGCAAAGATCGTTCTTCCATAGCCGAGGGTGTTGCCGTCGAATCCACGCTTCTTTCGGCGGTGGTTTCTTGGTTTGATGAGGATTTGTCAGATCCACAAGCGATCGCTCCGATCAAGGTAAACGCCAATGCAATTTGCTTCAAAATTTTCATGAAGTTATTTTTTAAAAACTAAGTTAGACATTTTTTGGTCTTAAAACGCGTCAAATTTACAACCGATCTTTCAAAGACCACTCTTTTATACAAAAAGGAATCTTATCAATAGTTCAGAAGCGCCAAAAGTCCATTTTTATTGGCAGGACAAAGAAAGTAAATTTAATACGAAAAAAGTCGTAGAAAAAATTTGCTTTTACGAAATCATTCGTACATCTTTGCGTTATGAATTTTGTACAAAATCTTCAATTAGAAATACAATGAATCCAATACCCAAACCAACCGAGGCAGAACTCGAAATATTACAAATCCTTTGGGCGCATGGCCCTTCGTCGGTGCGCGCTGTGCATGAACAGTTGAATGAGGCTCGGCTTGCGAATAACCGCGAAGAAGTAGGCTACACGACAACCCTCAAAATCATGCAGATCATGGCAGACAAAGGCCTCGTTACTCGTGATACAAGTACGCGTACGCATATCTACGCCACTGCTGCGAAGGAAGAAGATACCCAACAGCAACTGCTTCAAAGGTTTGTGGATGCTACGTTCCGCGGCTCGGCTATGAAGTTGGTGATGCAAGCTTTAGGCAACCAACAAGTGTCGGCAGAAGAATTAGACGAGATCAAGGCTTTGATTGAAAAATTGGAAAAAGAGCAATAAATATGCGATAGTGTTATGGTGTTATAGTGCTTTAGAAATTAGCATAAACGATAACGCCATCGCACCGTAATACCAAAACACTACTAAAACATGGATTTCATCAGCTCCATTATATCAGAAGAACTGGTTTATGCGCTGGGGTGGACGGTGGTACACTCGCTGTGGCAAGCCGTAGGCGTGGCATTTATCATGGCAGGCTTTATGTTAGCTCTGCAAAAACGTTCATCGAAAGTGCGTTATCGCTTAGCGTATGCTGCTTTGCTGGTAGTACTTATAATGTCTGCACTTACATTTTTTGATTTGTATCAATTCGCCCGACAAAAAGATGTTATTGAAATCACCCAATTGACGGTGCAGTCCTCTGGCGAGTATGCTCCGGCTTTAGCAGAAATTCCGGCGACGCCTACGCTACTTCAGCGCTTTACCAGTTATTTCAATACCCATTTGCCATTGATCGTATCGGTTTGGCTGTTAGGTCTATCGCTTTTTGTTATTCGATTAGTAGGTGGATTGGCATATTTAGAACATTTAAAAACAACTTATACGTATCAGATTGAAACCCATTGGGAAGATATGCTTCAGTATCTCGCCGAGCAACTTCCTATCAAACGAACGGTGGAATTGATGGAATCTGCACTCGTACAAGTACCCATTGTGGTGGGGCATTTCAAGCCGATCATTCTGATGCCGATAGGCGCTGTGAATGGGCTTACAATAGAACAAGTAGAAGCGATCCTCGCGCACGAACTCGCGCACATCGCTCGAAACGATTATATTTTGAATATCATTCAATCCGTGATCGAAGCGCTGCTTTATTTCAACCCTGCGGTTTGGTGGATTTCTGCGAATATCCGCACCGAGCGTGAAAACTGCTGCGACGACGTAGCCATTCAACTCTGTGGTAATAAACTAACTTACGCAAAAGCTTTAGTTGCCATACAAGAAATGAATCATTCGGCGCCAAGCCTGGCCATGGCTTTTGGCAAAAGGAAAGGACAATTTTTAAATCGCATCCGACGCATTTTAAATCAACCACAAAATAAATCCGACATGATCGAGAAAATCACCGCGACTTTTTTGCTGTTGGCAGTCGTACTTGGATTGACCGTGAGCGCTGCCCAGCCCGACTACGACAAATTTAGTACCGCCGAAACACCTGATTTGGTAATAGTGACAGACACTTTGCCACAAAAAGGTACCATGAACTTCACCGGACGCCATAATGGACAAGATGTAAAGACGACCGTAAAAGATGGAAAAATAACTTACTTGAAAATTGAAGGAAAAGAAATCCCGGAATCGGAATATAAGGAATACGAGCCGTTGGTGGAAGAAATCATGGAGAATGTGCCACCGCCACCTCCTCCGCCACCAGCACCAATTCCTCCAGTGCCAGGTGTACCAAGCGCTCCGCCCGCACCACCTGCACCGCCAGCGCCATCCTCAAAATATAATGACGGAGACTATTCTTTCCATTTTAAAGATGGTACGGACTATTCTTTCCACTTCAAAGAAATTTCGGAAGAAGAATTAAATCTGATAGAAGACAAGTTGAGGTTAGCAGAGGAAGCCGTTAGGAAAAGTTCCACAGAAAATCGGGAAGCATTGCAAAAAGTAGTACTTGAATTACAAGCAAAACAGGAAGTTTTGGAAAAGGAGTTTAATGAAAACTGGCGTAAAGGAGCGGAGTTGCAAGCAAAACAAATGCAACAAGCCCATGCATTAAATGAGGAGCAACTTCACAAGATAGAGCAGGAACATCGTGCCGCAATGAAAGTACATGAAGGAAATATGAAGCAGCAGGAGCAAGAATTAAAGAAGATGGAGCAAGAACTAAGGAAGGCGGAGCTTGTTCAAAAAGAAGTTCATGAGCGGATCGTGAAAGAATTGCTTGCCGATAAGCTTATCACCGACAAAGGAAATTTTAAGTTTAAACTGAGCCATACCGAAATGTGGGCCAATGGCAAGAAGGTTTCAGGAGAAGTGACCACTAAGTATAAAAAACTATTTGAAGAGATAACTGGGAATCGCCTGGAGGGCAACACCACTTATTCTATCAATATGAGCAATACGAACAACCGCGAATATTAATCGCAATGCAGACAGGACATCGGGCGACGAACTTTAGTATTGCCCGATGTCTTGTTTTTTATTTGGAAATGATTCTTAATTGACGCCTGCTACAGTGGATGATAAATGACTAAGGTTTACAAACAAGGCGCATAAGATGCAAATAAGGAATACGATGAAAGCCACGATTACATCGTAGTTTTTGGGATAGTTGCTTTTCATAGACTGCGTGTTTAAGCCGAGTTAATGGGATTAATTCTTCCTTCTCTTTTATTATACGCAAATTTATATAGAAATAGTTTACAACTCTAATGCTTTTTCAGACAACCTTCTAACAAAAATTTACCTGTCCAGCCAGCTTTTAAAATCATTCACTCGTTCTCTGCTTACTATGACCTCAAATTCTGCTTTGGGTTTAATCTCTAATTTCAAACGACTATTAAAATACGGCGCGATTTTCTGGATGGCATTGATATGGGTAATCACTTTTCGATTGATGCGGAAAAAATCTTTTGGATTGAGTGTTTCTTCTAATTGTTCCAGTGTATAATCTACCAGATGCTTTTTATTGTCAACGGTTTTAGCGTAAGCCAAGCCATCTTCTGAATAAAAATATTGAATCTCTTCTACCAGAATATAAATCATCTGCTGCCCTACGCGCACGAGGAAACGCTCCTTGTATTGCGGCTGCACCATCGTCTGAATCATTTGCTGAATTGCCGAAAGATCGTAGCTCATTTTTTTGCCAAAAAGCTGCTCAAATTTCGTCAATGCGCCTTCCAATTCTTCAGGATCAATCGGTTTGAGCAGATAATCCACACTGTTTAATTTGAAAGCTTTGAGAGTATATTGGTCATAAGCGGTAGTAAAAATCACAGGCGATTGCACCGTCACCTGGTTAAAAATATCGAAACTCAAACCATCGGCTAATTGAATATCTAGGAACAACAAATCGGGCGAAGCATTGGCGCGAAGCCATTTCACGGCGTTTTCCACGCTATCAATCATGCTGAGAATATTCGTCTGCGGGCGAAATTCATGGAGGAGGTTCGCCAATCGCTTGGCGGCAGGCTGCTCGTCTTCTATAATGAGGATATTCATTGGCATTTTGCTTGAATGTCAATGACAAATTTAAAGGGATATTGTTCAACTTCAAATAATAAACCCCCAACCAGCAACTTAGTGCTAATCAAATAACTCTGCTGACCAAATAGTGATCGAGCGTTCCACAGGATTGATGACTACTGGCAAATCCGGTCGCGTAATGCCTTCTGTCAATAGCCCTGTTGTGCTAAAGCCTTTGAAAAAGCCAAAGCGCAACTCGTAATGCGATTGTTCGTAATAGTTCAAATATTTTTCAATTTCCAGGCGAACGCGGTCGAAGGTGAACCAGTTATCATAGTCAAATTGATAAAACCAGAATGCAAAAGCGTAAGCGCTGAGATGTGCCGATCCGAAGAATTCCTGATAAGCGCCTTGAATCAGTTTGCCAGCAAGGTAAGCGGCACGATCATTGCCTGTTTTCTCTGTAGTAATGCGCTCGATTTCATAAGCGATATGTCCTGTAAAATTGGAAGCAATATTAGTTGCATTATTAAAATCCTCCTGGCTTAGAAAATAATAAGTATAATGTTCCAATCTCCAATTCTCGCCGATCACGCCATTGAACATCGCATTGCGAAAAGCATCTGCAGCGCGTATGCCAAAAGTGTAGATCATGTCGCGGATTTTATCTTCGCCCAAGCCGGGAATGCCTTCCAATTGGTCGATGCTGGTAAATCGGTGAAATTGCAGAGCATTACGTTTTTCTAAAATACGTTTTGCGACCGTTTCGCCAATGGCAGAACCTTCGCCTGCAGCGCCGGAATTGGGGTCGTCTTTCACACCATTAATAATATCCTGGTCGTTTTTTGCGCTATTCAGAAAATTCAGGATACGAATAGCGACCCAATTTTCAATTTTTTGATTACCAAAAACAGCGTCCATAATAAGATTTTGAAATATAAGTCAAAGGTACTGATAAGCAACCGAAAAGGATTTTTAAGCGTGTTAATTTTATATGAATACAAAGCCATTATTCTTTTCCAGTAATAAATAAAATGAAAGAATTTGTAAATGTTCTATTTTCACTATCTTGTCTTCACAACGTCGGAACAAAAGCTTGTTTTGCCAATGCCTAAACCTCTAAGTATGCGCTACCGGAAATACAAACCTTCTTTGCTCCTCAAGCCTTATGTATATGACTACTTCTTGTGGGATAGCGAAGCATTGTCCGTTCCATTTGAAATTACCAGTCCAGCTAATTGTTACTTTGCCTTAATTTTCAATTATGAAACACCTTATCAATTATTCAACAATATACACCAGGGCAGCAGGTTGCCGCAAAGTTTCTTGTCAGGACAATCCTCTGCCACTTACACCTTGCGCCTGAGCGGTCGCATTGGCATGGCGGGTGTCATTTTTCAAGGTTCGGCTTTTCAAAATTTATTTCCAGTACCTCATCCGCTCGAATTTTTAGATGATCGGGTGGATTTGCACAATTTCATTGGCACAGATGCGGCTCGCATCACCGAACAACTTTCGGAAGCTCCTTCCGATTTGGATAAAATCCTGGTGCTTGAAAAATTTCTCCTGGAACGCCTGAAAAAGCGAAGAATAACACGGTCGGTTGCAGACGAGGCAGCGCAAATTATACTGGACCAGCGGGGCGTGATCCGCATGGACGATTTGGCAAAAACCTTGTGCATCAGTCCGCGCAATTTACGTCGCCGCTTTACCGAACGCATGGGCGTTAGTCCTAAATATTTTGCTCGACTTAAGCGTTTTGGGTATGTCAATGCCATGTTGACGATTCATCCATCCTTGTCCTGGCAAAATTTCATGATAGATGGGGGCTTTTACGACCAATCGCATTTAGTGAAGGACTACCAGGAATTTGTAGGCAAAAACCCGTCTGAGCAGTTTTTATATACCCGTCAACTCGCTGAGCAAATGTTGCAATCGTGAACCTGCCTTTTTAAGCCCGCTTACTTTGTCCGTTTTTTACAAGACATTGACTTTTGAACACTGTATTTTTGATGCATTATTTTTTAATATTTAAAACCCTTTTGCAATGACTACCGAACAGACCAAGCAATTCATGGAAGATTACAAACAACTTTTTTCTGGTGCTATAGCTCCTACGCCTGAAGCGCTGGACGAGTATATCTCTGATGTGGATATGGAATTAAAGCAGCATATTCAAGTGTTTCAAACGGGCATTCCGGGTTATACGCTGGAGCCCAATGATTTGATTGTAACGGGCAACAAAGCGGTATTGAGTTTCAACCTTAAAGGCATTCACAAAGGCGAATTATTTGGCGCGCCTCCTACTGGCAATGAAGTAAATGTGCCGGGTATTATTATTTATGAAGTAGAAGATTGGAAAATCGTGAAGCACACGATGGTAGCGGATACGATGCTGTTGATGACCCAAATCAGCGCATTGGCAGTACCGGAGGAAGTAGAAGCTTAGTTGTTAAGTGAGGTTTGCTAAATCTTGAAGATTTAGCAAATCTTTACAAAATCTTACAAACCTTACATTTTTATGAGAACTTTATTATCAATTGCAATAATATTGATGCTTCATTCATTTGTCTTCGCGCAATATGCAGCAGAAGAAGCTATTAAAAAAGTCTGTATTGCCGAGACGCAAGCATACATTGATTTTGATTTTGACACCTGGGCATCTTACCATGTCCAAAGTGCGGACGAACAACTGGCTTGGAACAACCCCGATGGTACCTACGGGGCTCAATCAGGCTGGAAAGAAATTGGCGATGGTATGAAGGCTTGGTTCAAAGAAGCCAAAAAGGAGAATTTAAAAGCATCACAGGACAATTTTACCTACATGATACATGGTGAGATGGCTTTTGTTGCTTACGATGCAAGTGTCCAAAATGCTGAAGGCAAAACGACTCGATCACGAGAGTACCGAACATTGCTTTACCGGAATGGGCACTGGAAAATATTGGCAGTACAGGCTTTTGTTGATTACCCTTCGGGAAAGTAGTTGTACCATTCAAACATCATATTTCAACATGAAAAATATCCTTTTATCCATTGCCTTGCTGGCGATGGGGCAAATCGCTTTTGCGCAAAGCGCTGACGAAGAAGCCATTAAACAGGTCATTACCAAAGAAACCCTTAGCTTTTACCATTGCGATGCCGCCGCCTGGGAAAGCACCATGCTGCCAGTGGACTACAATACCTGGGCGGTTACGACTTTTAATGATCCGGGTAGCGCTGCCACTGGGAAGGGATTAAATTTTATCAATAGCATGAAAAGCTATTTGAATAGCGGGCGTTGTAAAAAGTCAGAACCGAAGATCAAATACAGCGATTGGAATATCCAAATACGCGGCAACGTAGCCTGGGCAGCTTACAAGGAGCGCAGCACCATGTCCGACGACACCGAAATAGACGCTTACACGATGAAAATACTCGAAAAACAAGATGGCATGTGGAAAATAAGCGCTACGAGTTCGGTTTGGGATTTCAATCACGCCAGTAAACCCTGGAATCCGAAGGAAGGCACAAAGGCGAAGAACTAAACTCCGGTATCATGAGGAATGTCATCCCTTGAAGGGATGGCATCCCTTATTCAAACACAATATCTTCGTAAATATCCGCCATATTTAACTGACAATCAATGGATTTGAAATAAATGTTCTCAGTAGTTCCCATCGTCGTGTGCACCCGCCACAATTCTTCTTCCTCGCGGAAATAAGTCGTTACAAAAGGTCGGTCTTGATGAATCAATACATATTCTTTAAAAGAGGGGAGAAACTTGTATTCTTCAAATTTGAGCGTCCGGTCAAAATCTTCGGTACTGCGCGATAAAACCTCAACGATTAGCAATGGATTGGTAATTACATCGGTGCGCTTTTTGTAAAATTCCAGCTTATCGCAAATGACTAAAGCATCCGGGTAGCGGGTTTGATTGATAGCTTCGATCCGTATTTTCATATCGCTGCCCATCACAAAGTGTTTCTTTTCTCTACCTCTTAGGGCAACTTTAAGGGCTGAGCCAATACTCATGGCAATAAGGTTATGCGGTGCGCTTGCTCCTGACATTTCGATGATTTTTCCATTTACAAATTCGTGTTTCCCCTCGGCGCGTTCTTCCAGTGCGAGGTACTCATCGTGGGTATAGATTTTCTCGATTACATCTATTGACACCATTGCATTAATTTTTTTGGAAAAATACGTAAATTTTGGGGCTTTGTCAAATCGGACTAGTTAGAAAATCTCCGCTCCCTGATTAAAAAGAAGGATTAAAAAGCCGTCAAACTTAAAATATTCCCTATATTGTTGCCACCATAATTACTTGTAAGACAGACACTATTTACCCCGTACATTGACCTGAACAACACCTTTACAGCACGAATTGACGCTACCCTGGTTCTCCGAAAACCCCGTTCCGCATCTTCTTTTCCTGTTTATTACGACTTGCAATTTGATTCAAATACCTTACCACTGTCATACTAGCAGTATCCCTGAGTCATTTATTTTCTAGTTCATAAAATAAAAACATGAAGATCCTAAAATTATTATTTACTACCTTTTTATTATGCTTTACTTTTTCATCTCTCCTTGCTCAGAAAAACCAAGCAAAAGAAGGCGAACAAGTATGGATAATAACCGTAACTGTAAAGAACGAACACAAATCAAATTTTGAAAAATGGATCAGTGAGGTGATGTACCCTGCGCTGCGCAACAGCAAAGACAAAATGCGACAAGGTCAACTCAAATCTACCCGTTGGCTAACACCAGCCGCCCAAAATGCCGATCAAACCTGGACTTACGCCTGGATCATGGATCCCGTAGTTACCGGTGCCGATTATGATATTCCCAACCTTTTAAAACAGGCATACGGGGAGGAAATGGCAAATAAACATTGGGAAGCGTATCTCTCTTATTTAACAAAAGAACCGGAAATGATTGCGTTGATTCAGACAAATTATTAAAGTAGCCGTTTTCCGAAATTTTAAAAATTTCGGAAAACTGAAATCTCAAAAAAAATTAACCACTTAAACATCAACCTATTATGAAAAACCTGTTATTTACCACTGCCCTGCTTTTAGCAGCGAGCTTTACTTTTGGACAAGCCATCCAAAAAGGGAATATGATTTCGGTTCATATCATTACCATAGAACCAAAACCCAATGTGACGGTAGAACAAGTCATTGATTTCTACAATACCAAATGGTTGCCCGACGCAGAAAAATATTTTGGTTGGAAGGGCTTTATCGCAAAACGGGTACGTGGAAGCGAAGGTACAGCAAACAAAATCCTCACGATTTTGCATTTTAAAACCGAAGCCGACCGCGATAAATACTTCAAAATGGTAGAAGGGGGAACGGATTTGAATGAACTGGGTCAGAAAGCCTGGGCGCAGTTTGCTCCGACAAATGATGCGTTAGAAAAATTAGCCACCATTAAAGATGAATGGGCGGACTGGGTTGTCAAGTAAGACTTATTTTCCTTTTTACTGTTTCCAGCGATCTCATCTTTTCAAAAGATGAGATCGCTTATTATCTCATCAACAAACTCCCATCGCCGTAACTCAAAAAACGAAAATCATTTTCTATCGCATAATCATAAATCATACGCCAATCCTCGCCCACCAGCGCCGACACTAGCAGCAACAGCGTACTTTTCGGCTGATGAAAATTAGTCATCAAGCCATCCACGATTTTAAAATCATAGCCCGGCGCGATTAATAATTGCGTATAACCTTCCAGCGTATCTTTTTGATTTAAATTTAAATAATCGAGAATGGTTTGTAATGTTTTTTCTGAATTTATAAGATTGGCATCAAATTCATAAGGAAACCATTGCGGAATATTAAAATTCGCATCTTGATTTTGTAATAATTGCGCCCCATACCAATACAAACTCTCCAGGGTGCGCATACTCGTGGTGCCCACGGCTATTACGGGTTTCCCATTTTGCTTGGCGTGTAATAACTTTTCAATCGTCGCTTTTTGTACAAAAATGCTTTCCTCGTGCATGCGGTGCTCCGCCATTGTCGCAGCTTTCACAGGTTTGAACGTGCCCGCGCCCACGTGCAGCGTGACGAATAATCGCTCGATTCCTTTTTGATCCAAATCATTAAAAACTGCATCCGTAAAGTGCAAACCCGCCGTCGGCGCTGCCACCGAGCCTTGTTCTTGTGCGTAAATGGTTTGATACCGCTCCTCATCCTGCGCTACATTTTCGCGATTCAAATAGGGTGGCAAAGGAATAATCCCGGCTTGCGCCAAAATTTCTCCGAATGCAAAATCCGCGTTATCCCAACTAAATTCCACCTCAAAAGCATCTTCCAACCGCCGAATCCGCTTCGCGGTCAACATCAACCTTTCAACCCTTCCACCTTTCAACTCTCTCTCAACAATTCCTGACTTCCACTTCCGATTCCCACCTATCAAACACTTCCATCGCACCGACTCCGTACTCGAAAAATTCTGTTGATAATCATGTGGTAATAGGGGTTCCAGGCATAAAATTTCAATCTGCGCCCCACTCTCTAATGTAAAATGCAGCCGCGCGTGTATCACTTTCGTATCATTAAATATTAATAAAGCCCCTTCCGGTAAATATTCCGGTAAATTTTTAAAAAGGGTATGATTAATATCATGATTTTGATATAATAATAATTTCGACTGATCGCGCACTTCCAATGGAAATTTAGCAATGCGCTCCTCCGGCAACGGATAGTCGAAATCTTCGATGCGAATGTCTTTTGGATTCATCAACCTTTCAACGCTTCAACCTTTAAACTAAATTTGATTTCCCGTTATTCCGATACGCCTTATAATGCCCCTTACTAAACCGCGTTCCATTAAATTCCATTGTTCCTTTCAATGTTTCCTGTTCTTCCTCAGGGAGTTGTATAAAATCGGCGCATTCCTGAGAACAAGAATTATGATATTTTTCCGCGCATTCATCACATTGAATAAACAAAATATGGCAGGCGTCGTTCGCGCAGTTGATATGCGTATCACAAGGTTTGCCGCACTGGTGGCAATGCGCGACAATGTCCTCGCTGATGCGCTCGCCCAGACGCTCGTCAAATACAAAATTCTTACCGATGAATTTATTCGGCAGCCCCTGTTGCTGGCATTGACGGGTGTATTCGATGATGCCGCCGTCCACCATAAACACATTTTGAAAACCCTTATGCAAGTAGTACGCGCTCGCCTTCTCGCAGCGAATGCCGCCCGTGCAATACATGATAATCGGCTTGTCCTTCTCGTTTTGCAGCATATCCTCCACAATCGGCAGCGCCTCGCGGAAAGTCTCCACATCGGGTCGAATGGCATTTTGAAAATAGCCGACTTCGCTCTCGTAATGATTGCGCATGTCAACGATAATCGTGTCCGGCTGATCGGCTAATGCATTGAACTCCCTGGCATTCAGGTGTTTACCGCGCTTGGTCACGTCAAACGTTTGGTCGTCCAAGCCATCGGCAACGATTTTCTCGCGCACTTTGATGGTGAGTTTGTAAAAGGACTTGCCGTTGTCGTCCACCGCAATGTTCAGGCGAACGCCGTTGAGGAAAGGAATGGCGTACATTTGCGATTTAAACGCCTCAAAACCAGCTTCCGGCACCGAGATTTGCCCATTGATGCCCTCATGCGCCACATAAATCCGCCCGAACACGCCCAGCTTGCTCCAGTCGCGGAACAAAGTATTGCGGAAACGCTCCGGGTCTTCCAACTGATGATATTTGTAAAACGAGAGCGTCACCCGTGGCTCGGCGCTCTCCAACAGACGGCGCTTCAGCTCGTCGTTGTTGACGCGATTGTGTAATTTCATAAATGGTTGTTTTTCAAAGACAATTGCAGGTTATCCTGAAAAAGGCTTCTTAGAAGCGGGAAGCCGGAAGCGGGAGGAGCGATTGGCAAGTATCGCGTGGTGTCTCTATTCTCGCTTCTCTGTTCTCTGCTCTAAAAAACAGGGTGTAAAGATAGGGTTTTGGAGGTGGGTGTACAAGGGAGTTTTTGATCTAGTAGAAGAAAATCTATTTTTTTAATTCCTCAGATATAAGCTTGAAAATAAACTGCCTTCCTATACTGGTGAGAACTCGAAACCAACTAGAATTTTCTGCATTTTGTGTCAAATCAAACGGCTTTAATTGACTAGTTACTTCAGTGTACAAAGGATAAATTAAATCTGGTAATTCATTTCCTTTGTTTTTTAACAAATATTCTTTGAACATATTTAATCCATCAAAAAGAGTTATATACTTTCTGTCTCCTTCATTTACAGTTATCTCCATTATTAATTCATCTTTAATAGATTCTGGGAAGTCATCTAAGTAAATTTTTTCCAGTTTTAATATATTTTTCAGTTCTTCAAAATTTAAGCCATTAAATTTCAATTCATTTTGATCTTTCGAAAATAATCTTTCTCTCAACTCTGCATTTTCTTTAGACAATCTTGCCAATTGCTCTGCAATCTCACCAGAATCCACCGCCTGATCCCCTTTTATCCAACCAATTAAATTTTCTCTTTTTTCAAATTCATTCAATGATTCTAAAATAAAGTATTTGATGTCTCTTAGATCGGACCAAAACCGGACTACCTTTTGGGCAGTTACTAATTGCTTAAATGCTTTGAACTCCTTGTTATTATCTTGTTCTAAAACGATTCTCCCATCTTTGGCAACTTTCTCATCCAAATGCTTTTCATTAATAACCAATGCAAAGTGCGGCTTCCCTTTTTCAATGGCATACTCATATTCCAAATGAATATAACTTTTGCCACTTTCCGGCTCAATGCTGCCATACCTTCCACCGAGAATCAGCAAATACACATCCGATTCATCAATCCAGCGGCGAATAACTTCCATCTGCGATTGATCGCCCGCTGCAAACAATTCCATCCCCGCCGGAATGTGTCCGGCATTCAAAATCGCTTCAACGGCGGCTTGTCTTTCTTCTTTTAAATCAACATACGTGGAGGAAACAAAAACCTGAAGTTTCTTTTTGGGAATCATGGGTTCAGTTATAACAGTAAATTAAACTATTTCAGCCATAAATGCGAATTTCTTCCTTCAAAATCTGCTCGCGCAGCGCCGGTTTAATAGATTGATATTCAACCAAATCTACTTCTCGTTGCAGCGCATCTTCCAATTCTAGCTTGATACCTACAAAATCGAGTAGAGTCATTTTCGTACCCAATTCTACCAAAATATCCACATCGCTGGCTTCGGTAGTTTCCGCTTTTGCAAAAGAACCAAAAATACCTGCTTTGGTAATGTGGTGCTTCTGCAAGATGGAAAGAATAGTGCGTTGGATTTCGATGATTTGCATTGCTTAGTTTTTTACTCTTTTCCCTGTTTTATCAATAAAAAACCATTCTTTCCCTTTTTTAACTCTAATTACTCCTTTCTGGAATTTTTTGTTATCCGTTCTAAAAGCGTACTTAACTCTCTCCCACGTATTCATTTCATCGAAATCAAAC
>JANRME010000189.1:0-23288 GCA_033761835.1 Saprospiraceae bacterium | reverse complement strand
TGAAATCATCTACAAGAATGAGATTCCAATGCCCTTCATTATTGAGTTTTCGCACCAAACAACTACCAATAAAGCCCGCTGCGCCGGTCACTACGATCATGTGTTTTTTTGATCGCTAAGATAAGATGTTTGCTTTATTTTTTAATAAAACGAAATAATCCCTCGCTCGAAAGCATATAACAAATATCGGCAGAAGGCACGGATGTAATAATGGCGTAGGGTTCGATGCCAAAAGGATCGAGTTCCCAATCGGTGCCGCCATTCTCGGTCATTGAAATATTACTGAAATAATCGATCGTGCCATCGTCACAAACTTGCGGCGTATTAATAAAAGCGATGCCTTCATCTTGATTCCGGAAATGCACAAGTCGGATAAGACTTTCATTCGTGTAAATGGTTTGCCAGTTTTGGCCGCCATCTTCTGTTTTTACAATACTAATTGCGTCGGTGATATAGCCAATATTATTATCAATAAAAATAATATTATGTGCTTCTTCCAAACTATGATGCAATTCTTGCCAGGTATCGCCGCCATCGGAAGTTTTATATAAAATATCATTATCGCCAAGGATGAAGCCAATGTTTTTATCAGTAAATCGAATTCTAAAATGATAAGGACTAGGTTTGACGCCGGGAATCTCCGTCCAGGAAGCGCCGCCATCATTGGTGCGCAGCAATTTTCGACCAGTTTTGGAAGAAGCGATCAGACAAAATCCATTTAGTTCATTTATCATATAAAGATTTCCAATAATGCCTTCAACTTTCGGTTTAATGGCTGACCACGAAGCCCCGGCATCATTGGTTTTCCAGATCGTTGGAACGATATCACAGCTTGAATTTTCGCAATTTTCACCGTGGTAAGAAAGCACCCACCCCAGGGATTTATTCAAAAAGAAAACCTCGCTATATCTTTCAAGACTACCGCCAATACTCAATGGAACGATATTCCAGGTTGCGCCGGCGTTTTCGGTCTTGATCAAACGCCGATCGGCAATAACGTAGCCCGTTTCATTAGATATGAAAAATAAATCAGATGCGTGTTGGTGTTCTTTACTTCCATTAATCTCGATAAATAATTCTGTCAAATCCCATCCTTCCAGCTTTGGATTCTCAATTGCTTTGACGCAACGCGTGCGAAAATCTTCAATTAATATAATTTCTTCCGCCGGTTTTTTACAAGCGAATAGCAAAAATATCAGTAAATTAATAAAGAGTATCGTTTTTTTCATAGCTAATCATGTTTTAGAATGGCTTTATCAAATAAAGACATGTTGCGACTCAAATAGGGTTGGGAAAAGATGAAGAAAAATTTATCAAGTAATACCAATACACAGTGAATTGATTATGAATGACGTATCATATTTTAAATACGCATTTATGACTTTGTTTCGGTATAAGTAAAAAAGAAAGCGCCAATGAATAAAAACTCACTGGCGCTAAATATTTTCAGTATTTTATTATATTTTATTTCTTCTCGGCTGTAGGTGCTTCCATCAATTGGAAGAATTGATCCAGTTTTGGCAGGATCACAATCTCCGTGCGACGGTTGGTGGATTTGCCCTGAGTACTTGCGTTGCTTGCTTTTGGCACAAATTCCGAGCGACCCCCAGCAGTCATGCGTTCAGGCGCAACGGCGTATTTCTTTTGCAATAAACGGACAACAGATGTAGCACGCATAGCACTCAAATCCCAGTTATCCTTAAGGCAAGAATTGCTGATCGGCACGTTGTCGGTATGACCTTCCACCAGAATATCCAATTCATTATGATCATTCACTACTTTTGCAATTTTACCCAATACTTCTTCAGCTCGAGTTAGAATTTCATAACTGCCAGACTTGAATAACATCTTGTCGGACAGAGAGATATATACTACACCTTTTTTTACTTCGACCGTGACATCCTCGTCATTTACATCGCTTAAAGAGCGCTTCAAATTCATCACCAAAGCCAGGTTCAAAGAATCTTTTGCCTGCACTTTTCCGGTCAAATCCTTGATATATTTATTCTGTTCGTTGATCGCTTCGAGCGATTTTTTGATATTTTCAGCACCCGATTGACTAATCACCGATAAATCAGACAAGCGCTCCAAGAGATTGGTATTCGTAGTTTTGAGATATTCCATTTGCTGCTCAAGACCAGCCGTTTTGCTTTTCTCATTGTCCAAAGAAGTATTGCACACCAGCAAATTGCTCTCGGTTTGGCGCAAACGATTCGCTAAATCCGCATTATCATTGGTGAGCGCCGTGATGCGATCATTACAAGTTCTTTGCAGGTCGTCCAATTCTGCTTGCTTGAGCATGAACTGCTTTTTGCTTACACAGGAACTTAGGGCAATCATCAGTACGAATACTGGAATTAGTGATTTTCTCATCATCGGTTAATTTTGTTTTGTAAAATGTTTTTTATCAGAAAATTACACTTTATGGAAAATAGATAATTGATTCAAAAACGAATATTTAACGAAGCAACCTTCGCAATAATTGTAGCTATACCATTATAATTAAAATTGAACTAAGGATTTTGTTCAATCCGTATAAAAATTTTTAGCTTCTGAATTTAAGGAAATAGCATTTTATATAAAATATCCGCTACGAATTGATTTCCTTTTTCATTCAAATGCACGCGGTCGGTTGTGAGGATGCCCGATTCTTTATTTTGAGGATTATTCTTTACATTATATTGTAAAAATTCTTTACGAAAATCAGCAACCGGACAATCATATTTTGCAGCAATAGTACGAATGATTTGACTATATAAATTCAAATCGCCATCCAATTCATTAGAAAAATCGGTCCGCTCCCCAATGGCTGCGGGCATTGCCACGATTATCTTTGCGCCTGCTGCTTGTATTTTTTTGATCAGCGCTACATAAAATTTTTCAAATTTATCCGCATCGGTGCCGGTGCCAAAAGAGCGCTTATGCCATACATCATTCACACCGACCCAAATGACCACCACGTCGGGTTTGTGAATTAAGACATCATCTTCCAGACGCAGGTACAAATCATACGCCTTGTTCCCGCCGATGCCCGCGCCTATGAGTTGGTATTGATTTTTGATGCCCGCTTTTTCCAGCATCGTTTTGAGTCGATCGATATAACCGCCAGGATTGACGCCGGCTTGGGTAATCGAATCGCCAAAGAATACGATCTTAGTAGGATTATCTGTAATATGTGCTGAAGTCAACATAGCAAATAGTGCAAGGATCAAGGAAATATTTTTCATAATTTAAAAAGATAAAGTAAATAAATATTGCAAGATAAAAGAATTTCATTAAAAAAATAAAATGTAGATCACTTATTCATGAAATTAGTGAGGCTTTTCATCGCGGTTTCTTGTACTTTTTTCTTAAGAAGAGAAGTCCAACCCAGCAATAAACCAGGTAATCCGAACGCCTGCCGAATCCATTTGTAAAGATCAAAACGATCGGAATGCTTGATAATTTTACCGTTTTCAAAAATAAAATTAGCTTTAATATGATTAATAACTTTTTTACCCGTAGCAGAAAAAGTATAAGTAGCAATCCATTCGGCGCTGCCGTTTGTTTCATTTGCTTGCACATTATGATATTCCAATTGCAAATCTTTACCTTTTTTTATAAGCATTTCCCACATGGCTCGAACTTGTGTGGAACTTAAGTTTTGAAACACTGGATCGCTAAAGGTGGCATCATCCGCATAGCATGATTGCATGGTTTCATAATCTTTATTTTGAAAAGCCTGATAAAAATTATGTATTAATTGCTCATTATGATTCATAATTCTTTATTAAAATTAAAAAATATTATTTTCTATCTTTTTCAGGAATAAAACGATATAAATAAGGCGCTTTATGTGCGGCCCCGGTCTTCTTTTTAGCGATGCGTTCTAAAATGCCCAAACTCAATAATTTGCGCTGAAAGCTGGAGCGGCGCAGCTTTTCGCCCAGGATCGTTTCGTACAAGCGCTGTAATTCTGCCATTGTAAAAGTTTCCGGCATCAAATTAAAGCCAATTAATTTACGATCAAGATTGATTTGTAATGTTTCCAAAGCTTTCTTTACAATATCTTGATGATCTTGCATCAAATTTGGTAAATATTCTAAATCGTGCCATGCACAACTGTCTGACATTAAATCGGGTATAGGAAATGCTTTTGTAAAATCGATCAATGCATAATATCCAACAGAAATAAACCGTTGCAAAAGCCAATGATTATCTGTGATTTTAATGCCATTCTTCTGCATAATGGCTTGCATCGGCGCGGGGTCATGCCGACTTCGATCGCCAAAAACATAAAATTGTTCCAGATAAACATCCGTCAAGCTCGTTCGCTCAAATAATATGCGCTTCGCAGCATCATTGAGGTTTTCTTCATCCTTGATAAAGCCGCCCGGCAAAGCAAATAACCCCGTATTTTTATATTCTAATAATAAAATTTTTAATTGGTACTCATGAAACCCAAAAATGACGGTATCAACAGCAAGGCCAGGTAAATAACCTTTGCCATCAGGGGCTACTAAACTCAAAGTTCGCTGTTCTTTCATGCACTAAAAATTCGACCTGCAAATAACAAAAAAATTTGGAAGTTTCGACTTTATCTGCTATTATTGTCTCAAATTGTGACAATAGAAAATTAAACGCTAAACCCTTGTTTTACTTTGTATTAAATAAACAAATAAACTGCGCTTTACTCCTGATTTACTTAGCTTAAACACGGATTCAAATTACTAACTAAACATACAAATCATGAAGAAATTAATCGTCTTTTCTTTACTCTTGGCATTATTGCCTTTTCTCGCTAATAGTCAAAGTGCGGATATACCTGTTAAAGCTGGTGCGAAAATTGCGCTGGTGCAAACCGAGTACGGACAAGTGCGTGGCTATGTTCATAATGGTATTTATATTTATAAAGGTATTCCTTATGCTCAAGCGGAGCGCTTTATGCCGCCCGCCAAACCTAAATCTTGGGAAGGGGTGCGCAGTTCGATGACCTGGGGCCCGGTTTGCCCTTTGATTGATCCCACGACGCAAGTAAATGATGAATCAGAATTTATTTTTCAACATGATTGGGGTTATGACAGCGAAGATTGCCTTCGACTAAATATCTGGACGCAAGGTATTAATGATGGTAAAAAAAGACCCGTCATGGTATGGCTGCACGGCGGTGGCTACTCGGCAGGTTCGTCGCAGGAATTACCTTCTTATGATGGTGAAAGCCTTGCTAAATCTGGGGATGTCGTACTTGTTTCCATCAATCATCGCTTGAATGTAATCGGATTTTTGGACTTATCAAATTTCGGTGAAAAATATAAAGCTTCAGGAAATGCAGGAATGATCGACATCGTAGCAGCATTGGAATGGGTGAAAAATAATATCGCCAATTTTGGTGGTGATCCTAATAATGTCACCATTTTTGGGCAATCTGGTGGTGGCGGCAAAGTCACTACTTTGATGAATGCGCCTTCTGCGAAAGGATTGTTTCACAAAGCCATCGTGCAAAGCGGCGCTACTGCTGGTTTCCAGGAGCAAGAAATTACGAAGCGCGTAGGCGCTGCGGTTGTCGCCGAATTAGGCTTAAACGCTTCTCAAATCGATTCGATTCAAAAAGTCCCTTATGATAAACTCGCGGCAGCAAGCAAAAGGGCTTTACAAAAAGTACGCGAGCAATTAACTGCGGAAGGCAAAATGATTACTGGCTTTGGTTTTGGCTGGAGCCCTGTGCGTGATGGCAATTTTTTACCTTACCAACCTTCTCAGCCTGAGGCGCTTGCGATTTCGAGCCAAGTACCTATGATGATTGGCGCTACCAAGAATGAGTTTACACCTTTTGCTAATATGTCTCTGCGCAATGCCTCTTTGGATGCTGTAAAAGCCTTTCTGCAAAAGCGTTATGGCGATAAAACCGATGCTTTTATTACTGCGGTGAAAAAAGCGTATCCCAACGATACAAAGCCTGAAGACTTGGCAAGTGTGGATGATCGTTTTAGATTAGGGACTGTAAATCAGGCGAATATGAAATCAGCTACGAATACCGCGCCGGTTTATATGTATATGTTCTCCTGGCAATCGCCAGTGTTTGATGGCGCTTTCAAGGCGGTGCATTGTATGGAATTACCTTTTGTATTCAATAATATTGCAAAATGCGAAGAAATGACAGGGGGCGGTAAAGAGGCTTACGCCTTGGCTAGTAAAATGAGTCAAGCGTGGATCAATTTTGCTCGTTATGGTAATCCGAGTCACAAAGGCTTACCGAATTGGCCAAAATATACCGCAGAATCCGGGGCTACAATGTTTTTTGATAATAAATGTGAAATAAGAAATCATCACGATAAAGAATTATTGGAAATTATTACATCCACGATGAATCAATAAGTAAAGACTCTAAGTAATATCTTCATTGAGTGTGGTGCATCTTTAATTATGTGCCACATTTTTATTATGTAAAATTTACTAAAATTGATAAAACATGAAACAATTCCTGATCCTTTTATTATCTCTTTATAGCATGGGCGCTTTTGCACAAGAAAAAGTGATTCGTTTGTACGAAGGCGTTGCGCCAGGTTCTGAAAACTGGAAGCATCAAGAGAAGGAGAATAATAATAATATGTGGCAAACTCGTATTGTGTATAATGTTGTAAATCCGACACTTACTGTATTTGAACCCGCACCTGGTACGGCGAATGGCACGGCGGTTGTAATTTGTCCGGGCGGCGGTTTTCACGCACTTTCGATTGATAGCGAGGGCTTTGATGTGGCGCGCTGGTTGGCTAAAAAAGGCATTACAAGTTTTGTTTTGAAATATCGACTGGTAGAAATTAAAACCGAAGACCCAATCGGAGAAATCATGCAGAAAGGCCCAAAAATGGAGCAGGATGTAAAGCCGATTGTGCCAATGGCAATGGCTGATGGACTGGCGGCGATGGAATATGTACGTAAAAATGCAAAAAATTATAATATTAATCCCAATCGAATTGGTATCATGGGTTTTTCGGCCGGAGGCACTGTAACTACTTCTGTTGCAATGAATTACACAGCTACTTCCCGACCTGATTTTGTCGCACCGATTTATTTAGCGTACGATTGGGTGCCTAATAAAAATATACCAAAGGATGCGCCTCCGATATTTATTCTGGCTGCGACAGACGATATGCTTGGCTTAGCGCCCAATAGCGTGCAATTATATAATGATTGGACCAAAGCGCAAAAAACAGCCGAATTACATTTATATGCTAAGGGCGGACACGGATTTGGAATGCGTACACAAAATCTGCCCTCTGATCGCTGGATTCAGCTATTTGCGGATTGGCTCGATGTGCAAGGCTTTATGAAAAAGTAATATATTATATCGTTTTCCAAAATTGTTTATTTTTGTGAAAACACTGCAATGACCTTCGCCGAATTTAGAAGCCTTGCGCATCCTCAAGATTTGCCCCCGCTATTGCAGGCGCTTTGGCAGGATGCGCAAGGCAATTGGCATAAAGCACACGAAATCGCTCAAGATATAGAAACGCCCGATGGCGCTTGGGTGCACGCTTACCTCCACCGCAAAGAAGGGGATATTTGGAATGCCGATTATTGGTATCGCCGCGCGGGAAGAACGAGACCAGATGCGACTTTGGAAAAAGAATGGGAGGAGATTGTAAAAGGTTTATTATAATATTATTTTCTTTATATTGGCTAATCTTAAAGTCTTTGCACTATAATATCTTATCAAGTATGAAAAAAATAACGCTATTCTTTACATTGTTCTTTACTATTTCTTTACAAGCTCAAATTCCGCATATCCTCTCGCAGCGCGAGCAAGCACAAGTACGCGACCAAATGCTGAAAGCTCGTTTTGATAATGTTTTACCAAATCTTATGCGCGAAGAAGGGATTGATATGTGGGTGTTGATCTCGAGAGAATACAATGAAGACGCGGTTCTCAAGACGTTTTTGCCTTCGACCTGGCTCTCGGCGCGGCGCACCACGATGCTCATCATTTATGATACGGGCGATAAACTCGAAGGCTTGGCCGTAGCGCGTTATTCGGCGGGCGAATTGTTCAAAAGTGCCTGGAATCCTGACCGCCAGCCCGATCAATGGAAGCAACTTAAGCAATTAATCGAGGAACGCAACCCCAAGAAAATTGCGATTAATAAAGCAGATCATTTTGGTCATGCCGATGGACTTTCGTCTTATCATTATGATCAAATGATGAAATATTTGGATAAAAAATATCATGATCGTGTAATATCTGCTGAAAACCTTTGCGTGCGATGGCTGGAAACCCGCACGGATCAAGAGATGGTGCTGTTCGATCATGCGATGCGCATCACGCATAAAATCATAGAAGAAGCTTTTTCTGAGAAAGTTATTACACCTGGCATCACAACTACGGAGGATGTTGTGTGGTGGTTTCGCCAAAGAATAGCCGAATTAGGCTTGGTTACTTGGTTTCATCCTTCGGTCGATGTGCAGCGCCCTTCCGGCAATAGCCAAAGCACTTTTGCGCAGCGCCCCGGCGAGAGCGTGATCATGCCCGGCGATTTATTACATTGTGATTTTGGTATTACATATCTTGGTTTGAATACTGATTGTCAGGAAAATGCGTATATTTTAAAACCCGGTGAAACCGATGCGCCTGCATATCTCAAAGAAGCGCACCAAAAGGCTTTGCGCCTGATGGATATTTTGACAAATGAGTTTAAAACGGGACGCACAGGTAACGAAATCCTTGCCGATGCGCTCGCCAAAGCCAAGGCAGAAGATATTTCACCTTCTATTTACACCCATCCGATTGGAATGCACGGCCACGCGGCAGGCCCGACCATTGGTTTGTGGGATCGACAAGAAGGTGTGCCTTTCACGGGCGATTGTAAAATGAACCCAAACACAGCTTATTCGATAGAATTAAATTCTCGGAATTATCTTGATGATTGGAATTTCCTGATGAAAATGGAAGAAAACGCCATTTTTGATGGAAAAACGGTGCGTTATATCGACGGACGCCAGGAAAAATTATTCCTGATTCCACGTAATAAGGATTGATCGTGATCTGATGACTTAAAGTCACCAGATCACGATCAATCCTTGGAATTGGCTTTATTTCTTGTTTTTACTGCCTTTTCCTCAGCTTTATCGGCTTTTGATTCTTTTCGGGCAGCGCGCTTTTCGGCTTTGATCGCATCGGCGCGGGCGCGGGCAGCTTCTTCTTTTGCTTCGGCTGCTTTGCGTTCTTTTTTGGAAGCTTTTACTTCTGATTTTGCATCTTTATGTAATATTTTTAAAGATTTTTTATCTTTTTCTTCAATTTCTTCTTTCGATTTTAAATCCTCATTTGATGCGCTATCTTTTTTCTTAAAAACCGAGAGAATACCTTTTTCTTCGGTTTGTTCCTGCTTATTTTTATTGGATTGGGCGTTCAATTTTGCTACAAAAAATACTGGCGATAGTGCTGCCATTATAAAAATGAGAAAACGATTTTGAATACGCATAGCTTTGTTTTTGTTCGATTAAAATAATCCTTGCTGTAAACGGAATACGCTTCCATTTTAATGTGTTGAACCAGGATTAAAATCAAATCTGTTCTAAATTCAGGTGCTTGTTTTCGAGTTTGTAAAATAAAATTTGCTATTGGAATAAATTAAAACCCTTTTTCAGAACTTTTTATAAGTGTAGAATTGTTGAAACCTTCATCACTCGATTTGTTCAACCAAAGAAATCAATCGTATGCTTCGCCGAACTGCCAATCTTTACCGCGAATCCTTCGGGGGCTTATCCAAAGACATTTGGCTGCTGGCTTTTGTCACTTTTATCAATCGGAGTGGCACGATGGTTATTCCGTTTATGTCGGTGTACCTTACGGGCGAGCTTCATTTCACGCTGCCGCAAGCGGGTTGGGTCATGTTTTGCTTTGGCGTAGGTTCGGTATTGGGCAGCTTATTGGGCGGACGGTTGACGGATCAATTCGGCTATTATTGGGTGCAATTTGGCTCGTTGATATTGACAGGCGTCATGTTTATAAGCTTGCAATTCGTGTATTCCATGCTTGGAATATGCCTTGCAGTCTTTGTTTTGAGCATTGTCGCTGATGCCTTTCGCCCTGCGAATCACGCGTCTATTGCGGTTTATAGCAAACCCAAGAATCGCGCTCGTTCTTACTCTTTGATTCGCTTAGCCATTAATCTTGGTTTTTCGATTGGCCCTGCTATCGGCGGTATCATTGCTGGCGCTTTCGGTTTCAAATGGTTATTCTGGGTAGATGGATTGACTTGTATCGCTGCGGCTGTGCTGTTCCGTGTTTTTCTAAGTCAGAAGCAAGAACAAACCGAACAATCCGGCGATGAATCGAAGCCTGTTTTGGCATCGGCTTCTGCTTATCGGGATCATACATTCTTGATTTTTATAGCGCTGACGACCTTGGGCGGAATTGTTTTTATGCAATTGTTTTCTACGATTCCGGTTTATTGCAAGCAGCATTTTCAAATGACGGAAAGCCAGATTGGCTTACTTTTGGCGGGGAATGGATTGTTAATTGCACTCATCGAAATGCCTTTGGTTTATACGCTGGATGGTAAAATGCCTCAAAAATTGCGCGTCGTGGCCTGGGGCGTATTATTATTTGGATTATCCTATTTATTACTCAATATCGCCAACGCCTGGGTCGGTACGGTCATTATTTATGCTATTGTTATTACATTCGGTGAAATTTTGATGATGCCATTTTCTAATGTATTTGCGATTGAACGCTCATCGCCGACGACGCGTGGGCAATACATGGCGCTTTACTCCAGTTCCTGGTCGGTGGCGCATATTGTAGCGCCGGTATTGGGCATGCAAATCGCGGCGCACTTGGGCTGGACGGCGCTCTGGTATTTGATAGCAGGGATGAGTATATTGATTTTTTTGGGTTACCGAATGTTGGAAAAACGACCAGTAATAGCTGCGCAACAACTTTGAGGAATATGATATCCCACATAGCTGCTGTGGCATTCCCGTGGAGCGCTATAACATTCCCGTTGGTAGGGAGCGCTAAAGTACAAATTCCTAATAGCTATCAGTATCAGACCCTTAGCAAGCCACGGAACCCCCGGGCGGCATAATAAGATTCTGCACCATTGTGATACACAAATACATGGTTGTAGCGGCGATCACAAAAGAGGGCACCGCCGAGTTTTCTAATAGCAGCAGGTGTTTTCACCCAGCTCGATGTTTTCGTATCAAAATTCCCAAATTGCTGCAACACTCGATATTCTTCTTCCGTTAAAAGTTCAATGCCCATGTCAGCCGCCATCGCCATCGCACTATCTGCCGGTTTATGCTCTTTCCTTGCCTCCAACGCTTCATGGTCATAACAAAGGCTTCTACGCCCTTTGGGGCTTTCCGCTGCACAATCATAAAATAGGTATTCACCTGTCTTTTTATCATAACCAACGACATCCGGTTCGCCGCCTGTTTCTTCCATTGCATAGAGAGACCACAGTTTTTCCCCATTGGCTTCCAGCCTCGCTTGTATTGTAGCCCATTCCAACCCATTATGGCGGTCTCTATTTTTTTCAAAACGGGCTTTCAATGTTTTGAGTAATGCTTCTCTTTGTTCTGGCGATAATTCCTTTTTCATGTTATTCATTTATGGATTAACGGAACTGATTTTTCTATTTGCAGTCTGACCGCCTTCGCTAAAGCTATGGCGATTGCGAAAATACCAAGAAACCACCGTAAGAATGAGTAATAATAATGGCCCAAAAATTTCAGTAGCGCCATGTCCAATGACTAAGTGAGAAATGACAGCCCCTGACATAGCAAAGAAAAAGCCAGCATAGGCCCATTCTTTGATTAAAGGAAATTTAGGAAGAAGCACAGCGATAACGCCTAACATTTTCCAAATACCCAGCACGGTCATTAAATAAAGCGGATAGCCTAGTGTGGTAAAATTATTTACTTCCGATTCTATTTTTAATAACTGTACGATTCCGGTTGATACCATTCCTAATACCAGCCAAATCGTAGCAATCCAATAAATGATTTTATTTGTTCTTGCCTTTGCCATAATATGTTATTTTAATGTATTTACAATTTCTTGCAATCGGTTATGCGCCATATTGATGCCTTGCGCAAAGGGCAACTGTAGCATTTGATCTCTGAGTGCTACTGATCTAAATACGATGTGCATATTGAGTTTGCTGGTGTCGTTGGTAAGTTTTTCAAACTCCAAGAATTCCAACTGAACAGGAAAAGGCGAATACTCCATTTCAAATGTTCGTGTGATTTTCTGGTTCGGAACAAACTCATGGATTGTCCCATTGAAACCATATGTATTTCCTTTAGGATCGGTCGTTTCAAATTGATAGCTGCCGTGCTTTTTATTTTCCAATTTCAGCACTTTCGTTCCCATCCATTGTTCCACAATGCTGGGCTCGGTATATGCTTTAAATAATAATTCTAATGGCAAATCAAATTCCCTTGTTATCATTAATTCTTGTTTACCATCTTCGGCATGGATTTTTGTTTTTTGTTTCATATTATTCTATTTCTTGGGTTTATAATTTTTCATTACAGCTTCCAGTTTATTGAAACGCTCATCCCACATTTGGCGGAAAGGTTCAATGAAGTCGGCTATTGCTTTCATCTTCTGGAGATTTAAGTGATAATAAATTTCCCTGCCGTTTTGGGTGGATTCCAGCAATTCGCACTCGGTAAGTATTTGCAAATGTTTTGAAACGGTCGGTCTTTTTGTGTCAAAATTTGCAGCGATGGCACCGGCTGTCATGGCTTGGGAGGCTAGCAACAGCAGTATAGCCCTTCTGGTCGGGTCGGCTATTGCTTGAAATACGTCGCGTCTTAAATTCATTGTGTAGTCATTTGGCTACAAAAATATATGTAGCTATTTAACTACGCAAATATTTTTGAAATTTTTTTTTGAGGAAACGCCCAAGGCAAGCTCATTTAATTGCGTATGTATGAATAGAATATTTATTCCGACTTTTGCATAAAAAACATAGTGATTGGTACTGATCTTCACCAAGCCATTGTTTTATTGGAAGCAGGTAATTTAGTTGCCATCCCTACCGAAACGGTGTATGGGCTTGCTGGTAATGCATTTGATGAAGCCTCTATTGCAGAGATTTTTGCTGTGAAAAACCGCCCCAGTTTTGATCCTTTGATCGTGCATACCTTTGATTGGGAGCGGTTGGCGCAATTAGTAACCAACATACCCGATACTGCTCACATCCTTGCGAATGCTTTTATGCCTGGGCCTTTGACCTTGCTATTGCAAAAGAAAAACATCATCCCTGACTTGGTTACTGCGGGTTCTGATCTTGTCGCTTTGCGCATTCCACGCCATCCGATGACTTTGAAATTATTACAACAACTCGATTTTCCATTAGCAGCGCCCAGCGCCAATCCCTTTGGTTACATTAGCCCGACCACCGCCCAGCACGTGGAGCAGCAATTGGGCAACCAAATTTCTTACATCCTCGACGGCGGGCCTTGTGAGGTGGGTCTAGAAAGTACGATCGTCGGTTTTGAAAATAATAAAGTCATTATTTATCGCAAAGGAGGTATTGCAATAGAAGCTATCGAATATTTAGTTGGTAAAGTAGAAATCAGACCCCATTCTACCTCAAATCCGCAAGCTCCTGGTATGCTCCAAAGCCATTATGCACCGCGCGTTCCCTTAATCTTAGGCAATATTGAAGAACTATTGGAAATGCATAAAGGTAAAAAGATTGGTATTATCAGTTTTCAAAAGACATTTCTTGCCAAATCACCCTATTATCCTATTATCCTATCGCCCACTGGCAATTTCACAGAGGCCGCCCGCAATCTCTTCGCCGGAATGCGTTATCTCGATAGCTTGGATTTGGATATCATTCTTGCAGAATTGCTTCCAGAAGAAAACCTGGGCAGAGCTATTAATGATCGTCTGAGAAGAGCAGCGGTAAAGTGACTGGGAGATCCCAGCACCAGATAGCATCCATTTTCAAAACTTTAACTTTTTCTTGTCAACCGCTGTTTATTTAGGTACGTTTTCGATTTGTTTTACGCATTTTCTAACCAAAAAAATCTGATCTATGCGACGCAGAAATCACTTTTTACTCTTAATTGCCATACTGACTTTAGGTTTTTCTACTAATTCTTTTGCGCAAGGGGATAAATCAAAGCGCCCAAGCCCTCCGGCAGAAGCCAAAGCAACTGTTGGTGATCTCGCAATCAGTATTAATTACAACAGCCCAGCCGTGAAAGGCAGAAAAATCTTTGGCGGGCTAGAGCCTTATGACAAAGTGTGGCGCACCGGTGCAAACGAAGCGACAATTTTTGAAGTGAATAAGGATGTAATGATTAATGACCAAAAATTAAGTGCTGGTAAATATGCACTTTTCAGCATTCCAACAGAAAATGGCGACTGGACGGTTATTTTTAATAAAGAAGCCAACCAGTGGGGCGCTTATAACTACAAGGAATCAGAAGATGTTTTGCGTGTTAAAGTAAAACCAGGCAAAACTGCTGCTTTACAAGAGCGCCTGGATTTTAAAATCGATGCAACGAATAGCGTCGGTAAAGTTATTTTCTCTTGGGAGAATGTAACCTGGAGTTTTGATGTAAAAAAAGCTTAACTTAGATAATAGGGGCATAGGATGACAGGTTTGATTTCTCCTATTCCCCTATCACCCCATCCCCATTCTCCTTCCTAAAATATATTCAAAAAAATAAAAACTTTGGTCTAAGAAACAATTGCGGATTGAACACTCGCGTTGAAAGAACGTTAAAGGTTTTTTGCAGAATTTGATAAATTTGCACTGAAAAATCAATTTGAAACGTATGAAAAATTCAAACATCTTTTGGCTAATGTTCATAGCTGCCACTATTTTTTCCTGTAAACAATCGAATACAGCAACCAAACAACTCATCATGGGAAGTTGGGTATTGGAAGAGGCAACCCGCAATGGACGTCCAGCTGAATCTTTAGCAAGTTTATATTTTGAGTTTTTGCCTGATGGTGCAGTAAAAACGAATTTTAACAGCCTGCCGGAAGAAGGTAATTATGAAATCAAAGGGGACAAAGTGTTGTTGCGCAATATTAGCCGCGATTCCGAACTCAAAGTGGAATCCATCACTGCAGAAAACTTGGTTCTTACGACTGAATTGACCGCCGGTAATGGCGCGAACTATGCATTTCGGTTTGTGATGAGAAAATCAAACGGCGAAGAAGAAACGACCCAACCAAAGGAAGAACAAATGCAGTAAGATTTTCTGACTGCCATAGCGGCATTTTAATACCGATGAAACGTTATAATTAAAGTGATTATAACGTTTTTCCTTTTTTACAAAATAACAAAGCTATGAAACGGATATTTGCGCTTCTTTTAGGACTGTTATTTACTCATTTTGCGTACGCACTTGATGCCGGAATCTCTTATGCTACCTTCAAAAGCAATGCCCAACCTTACGTGGAAGTGTATTTTTATTTTGTAGGGAAAACCTTGACTTTTGCTCCAAATCCCGATTCATCAGCACAAGCCAGAGTAGAAGTAATATTAACTTTTCAACAAGATGAACAAATTATCAAATTTGATAAATATATACTTCATAGTCCATCCGCTTCTAAAATTATTGATTTTGTAGATATAAAGCGTTATGCACTAAATAATGGCCGTTATACATTAAATATTTTTATTCAAGACCTTTACCAAATCGAAAATAAACGGGATTATAAAATGGATATCGAAATCAATTTTACGGAGAATGAATTACAACAATCAGATATTCAGTTGCTTGCAGCCTTTCAAAAAACAGAAACAGAAAATGCGTTTGTAAAAAACGGCATTTTGATGGAGCCTTCCCCATTGCATTATTTTGGCAAAAATAGCACCAACCTTACTTTTTATAATGAAATTTATCATGCCAATGTAATACTTCAAGAAGATTTTATGATGACTTATGTAGTTGAAAAAATAGAAAGCGATACCCGACAAACGGTGATAATTGGACATAAACGTTTGTCACCGCAGCCGCTTATTCCTGTTTTGATAGAATTAGACATTAATCAACTGACTTCGGGCAAGTATAATCTATCGGTAGAAGTGCGCAATCGCAGCAAAGAATTATTAAGCCGTAAGATGGCTTTTTTTCATCGTTATAATCCTTATTTACAAATAGACGCTGTTTTATTAGAAAATATAAACTTGGATAATGAATTTGTTGGTAAATTAAATGCAAAAGAACTCGAATTTGCGCTACGGGCGCTCACGCCAAAACTACCATCGAGCGATATAACAAAAGTAAATACTTATTTAAAGAGTAAAGATTTGGATGCCCAACGCCTTTATTTATTTAGTTTTTGGGCGAAGCAACAAAATAACCATCCTGTCACAGCCTATGAAAATTATATGAAAATAGCGCATACCGTGGATAAACGCTTTAATTCAGGCTTTCGCTATGGTTTTGAAACTGACCGAGGCTTTATTTTTTTAAAATACGGCCCGCCAAATGATATAGAATTCAGGGAAGACGAGCCTTCCGCGCCGCCGTATGAAATTTGGTCGTATTATGATTTTCCTGCTACGAAGCAGAATAATGTGAAGTTTGTTTTTTACAATCCTTCGCTTGCGCCCGGCGATTTCCACCTTCTGCACACCGATGCGATTGGCGAATTAAATAATCCACAATGGGAATTGCAACTGTACCGCAATGCTCCTGAAGAGATAGATGGTGATCCTTTTGATGCAACACAGATGAAAGATAATTTTCATCGAAATGCGCGACGGATTTTCAAAGATAATTAAAAATTATTTAAACGCCACGTATTCAATCAATAACATATTTTTGTCTAATCCAAAGTGATCTTCGGCAGGTTCGCTAAAGCGTTTTAAAATATGATACCCGCGAATAATCAATTGCTCTCCGAATGATAGTTTTTGCGAAATATTGAACGTAGAGCGTGTAACGATAAATAAATAATCCGCCGGAATACCAAATTGTTTCAGCGATGGGTAGCTGCTATAAGATGAAATTATACCTTTTTGACATAATTCATTAATAGCATTTAAGAAAAAATCTTTTACATTGGGTTGAATTTTATATCCCAAATCAAAATCGAGGCGATAGATTTTGCCAGGAGAAAGTTCCGTAAAATGATAAGTGTTGGTAAAAGGTTCGTCCACTTCATTGAAATGCAATAGCCAATAGTGATCAGCGCGTTTGGGTTGCTTTTGAAAAATGGATTTGAGCAAGTATTTTTCGATACGATCTTTTTGATGCGCATAAGATAAATAAACAATATTGGAAGCGAATTTGGGAATTTCTTTATCCTCGCTTACGGCTTCTATTATCCTCAAGTATTTATTTAATGGCACAAAATGCCTTTTTTGATAAGTAAGCGATTCTGCGCGATAATTTATTATCATAATAATAAAGAAAAAGCCACCTAATAGTAATGTAACGCCCGCGCCATGCGCTATTTTTTGCAAGTTGGCAATTGTGAAGAGGCTTTCAAGTGATACAAACAGGAGTGTAATAAGTATTACCTGATAAATCTTCCAGCGTTTGCGATATGATAAATACCATGTAAGTAACAAAGTGGTCGTGAGCATAGCGACTGTGATGGCAATGCCATAAGCCGCTTCCATCTTATGCGATTCTTGAAAATATAATACAATAAAACAACTACCAACAAATAAAATTCCGTTGATCGAGGGTATAAATAATTGCTGTTTTAACTTGGAAGGATAGACAATTTTGACGCGAATCCAGGATTTAAGTTTGATCGCTTCATTTATCAATGAAAAAGAGCCGCTAATCAGGGCCTGGCTGGCTACAATAGAAGCCAACGTAGCAACACCTACGCCGATTGGCACGAACCAGTTGGGCATGACTGCAAAAAATGGATTATAAGTACCCAAAGGCTGCCCCTCGAGGGTTAATATCCAAGCTCCTTGCCCAAAATAATTGATTAAAAGGGCCGTTTTTACAAAAATCCAGGAAAACTGAATATTGCGGCGGCCGACGTGCCCCAGGTCGGAGTAAAGCGCCTCAGCACCGGTAACGCATAAAAAGACCGCGCCGATGATTAGCCAACTATTAGGATTATGTGTAAGCAGATTAAAAGCATATACGGGGTTGACGGCTTGCAATACGACCCAATTGTCCGACAAATGCATTAATCCCAGCACCATCAACATCGAAAACCAAATCAACATAATGGGGCCGAAGAACTTGCCGATGGTATCGGTGCCAAATTGTTGAAAAGTGAAAAGCGCTGTCAAAATACCTATTACAATTGGCACAGGTGAAATCTGGGGAAAAGAGGCTTTCAAGCCTTCAATGGAAGAAGTAAGCGAAATAGAGGGTGTAATGATGCCATCTGCCAATAATGCGGCACAGCCGATCATCGCAATATAGATTACCCAGTTGGGCGCTTTGCGTCGGATCAGCGCAAACAGTGAAAAAACGCCGCCTTCCCCTTTATTATCAGCTTGAAGCGTGATTATTATATATTTGATGGTGGCTTGAAGCGTAAGCGTCCAGAAGATACAAGAAAGCCCCCCAAGAATAAGTTCTTTTGAAATGACACTCGTTCCCACAATGGCTTTTAGCACGTACAACGGCGAAGTGCCGATGTCACCATAAACGATGCCCAGTGTAACCAGTAAACTTGCTGCGGATACTCGATGATGGGCAGATTCCATTTTCAGCGGATTTAACTCAAGGATAACTTTTAAAACCTTGCAAAGGTATTAGCATTCAAATAATTCTGCACGGATGTATTAGAAATTTATTTTAAAAAAATCCATTTAAAATGGATAATGGATAAAAATGAACTGCATTATTTGGTTAATTTTGGCTATTAAGCAAAACACCCATGATAAAACTTCGCCCATTTGAAATTTTATTGATAGAGGTAGCGATTTACGTCACCCTCTGGATCGTCAATGATTATTTGGCCACTATGCTCAGCCTTATTTTTGGCAGTATTTTTACCTTGCTTTTGCTCATTTCATTGGTAGTAGAATGGATCGAGCGTTCTAAAGTGCCGCGTTGGTATTTTACCTTCATGCTGGTATCGGCGTTAGCGCCATTGATTGCTGCAATTATATTTTTAAGTATTAGTGGAGGCTTAGAATGGATGAAAAATTAAACCTGAGAGCTTAAACTACTTTCGTCCAATCATAATCCCATCGGTCGGGCTTCATGTCCAAATGTCGAATATCGTGCACCCAGTCCATTTGCAAATAAGGGAGTACAGCTTGGATATGATCGTATTCCTGAATCGGAAAAACCTCAAACATATCCAGAAATGCTTCCCGCAGAGGCAGTTGCTCCGAATGTAAAAAGGTGTCTAACAAATCATTAAAACGATTGTAAGAAGAAAGCAAACAAAGCGAAGCAGGTGCATCAAATTCAACGACGCAAACACCATCCAGAATTTGCATATCCGTGAGTAAATTGCGAGCGGTGGACATAGTCGGCGGCGCTTGCAAAATGCCGTCACAAGAATGCCAGGCCCAGATAGGCGCATAGCCTCCAAGGTCAATATTATTCGCCATCATTTCACGGGCTATCCACTCGTACGCGGCGCGCCAGTTGGCAGGCGTAAAGCGCCATTCGGTGCGTAGGAAACTATTTTTTTCTAGGATTTCGCAGGCATCCATCGCTTGAAAAGACCAAAGCCGCATCGTTGATTGTGCCTCATTCATGTTTGATGACTCTTCGTTATTAGCAAATTTTTACTAAATTTATACAGAAATCGGATTTTCGCAAAATCTCTTGTTTTCTTTGCGCCATATTATATAAATACAAAAAATGAATCTACTTAAACGCTATAATACTACGAACCAAAACACCATTTTATGAAAAAACATTTGGTAGCACCTTCAGTTTTAGCGGCAGATTTCACGCGCTTGCGCGAAGAATTTGCGATGGTGAATGAGAGCGAAGCCGATTGGTTTCATTTGGATGTAATGGATGGACGCTTTGTGCCGAATATTACATTCGGAATGTTTATTATTGAATTTATGAAAACCCTTGCGCAGCGTCCGTTGGATGTGCATTTGATGATCGTGGAACCCGAAAAATATATCGAAGCATTTCGAAAAGCAGGGGCAGATCATATCACTGTTCATTACGAAGCTTGCCCGAATCTGCATCGCACGATTCAACAAATCAAGGAAACCGGTGCAAAGGCCGGCGTCGCTTTGAATCCGCATACACCGATAGAATTGCTCGAAGATATTATAGAAGATGTGGATATTATATTGCTTATGTCCGTGAATCCTGGATTTGGTGGCCAGAAATTTATTTATCGTACATTAAATAAAATTCAGCGTTTGAAAGAAATGATTACCATTCGCAATGCCCATGCGCTGATTGAGATTGACGGCGGGGTCGGTTTGCAAAATGCAGAAAAAATCCTTCAGGCTGGTGCAGATGTACTGGTGGCGGGCAATAGCGTGTTCCGAGCGGAAAATCCAAAAGAAGTGATTGCGAAGATGAAAGACTTGGAGATGAATTGGACAAAGTATGTGTAGTGTTCAAATTTTCGGCAGGAGTCCGTTTGATTGAATATAGAAGTCATGTTCAAGATGAAATTCCTTACTTTTCTAAAATTAGAATGGTTGAAGTTCTATTGTTTCATGTTGAAAAGAAACAAAGATAGCATTGTGTTGTTGAAGAAAGAGGAGAAATGAAGGAGCTATGGCATCCAGATGTTAAAAACGAATGTTATAATGAATACCCCAGACGAGCAAAGCGACTCCAACAAATAAGAACGCATTAGTTGTATCTTCTCTTTCTTGATATTGATCAAACTTTTTAATGGTAGAAATATATCCGATGATGGATAAGGTGATTAACATACCTAATCCGAAAAGCCCCATCCCTGAAGCAGTATTACCTGATTTTTTCAATAAACTCCAGTATAACCAATCCACATTCAATAAAATTCCCTCAAAGAAAAACATACTTAATCCTATGAAAAATGCGTAAGCAAGTACAGAAACATTGCTGGAAGGAAATAAGCTCAATAAAAAACCCGTAAAGTAAATGTAAGGTCCCAAAATGAAAATCAGAATTATTAACCGCATCAGCAAGTTGGGCGCATCAAAATTGATAGTGAAAAAGCTTTCGCCAATCCACGCTATACCATTTATCTTGAAAGCTGCCAAGAATTGAATAATTGAAATGATTTCTGCTATCAGACCTAAAATACCGAATGGTAAGTTAAACGGGGGATTTTTTTCAGATAACATGACTTATAAATTCGGAAATTTAAGGCTTTTAATGTTATCAAAATTACGGATACTATGTTTGCCGTTGCTTATTTTTTTAAACAAAATTTTCCAGAAATTCATAATATCTGTGTAAGTTCCACCCAATGAGCCATCCTGAGCAATAGGGTTAATAGCATTTGGACGATACACATAAATTCCCCGCAAAACACTTCTATCATCAAAAAGAGAAGGCACTGGTCTATTGTAAGCAAGCAGGTTTCCATTCTCCGCTCCCGACTTTATTCTACTCACAGAAAGTGCGTTCATCACATATTGGTTGACACTATCCTTTGTCGCAAAAGAGAAGAATCCATTATTTTCTTGTGCTTCGATACCTGACATTTCTACCATATCCGATAAATACACTACATATAATTTGTCACCTTCATTCAGTTTTTGTATTTCATCATTTATAATGTCAATTGTGCCAAGCACTTTAAATATTTTAGCATTGTTGCGGCTATCAAAAATATTGGATTGTAATGCATCCGAAATTTCGTCTAATTGATTTTGAACCAATCCTTGATATTGAGCATCCTGTTTGTATTTAGCCTCGTCCAATTCATAATTTAGTAAAGTTCGCTTCTGCTCAGTTTCATGGTTTATTGGATAAACAACTACCTTCATTGGTTGAATGGGAAGGGTATCTGGCTCAGGGTTGAGATTGGCATTTAAAAGGTTATTAAGCTTTGGCTGCACCTCTGTTTCCCAAAGATTTATTTCATTTCCAAAGCCCACGTCCATAAAAATTAAGTAGGCAACCAGATTCTTACTAAACGGCGTTGTTTTGGGAGATTTTCCGCAAGAAAATAAAAACAACATTAACAACGAAAAATATGCTATTTTCTTCATTGATTGAAATTTTTAGTTATGTCCTCTCGTATTTTATAAATAATCATTTGAGCTTCGTCCAAATTTCTTAGTGCGAAATCTCTGCCTTTCTCGAAGCCGCGGCGGTAGATACGCAGTGCCTTCGCTTTAAGGGCGTTAAATACGCCTTTATAGTTCTCCGGTTCCGCTTCAGCAGTTGCTTTTGCGTTATTTTTACTGAGCTCTTCGGCTACGACATCTCGGTTTTTCCACAACTGTTTGATTTCTTCTTCAATTTCTTTGATACGATTTTCCAGTTTTTCTTTATGTAGTTTTAATCCGGGTATTCTAATAATTGGATTTCGAGTGACGTGATAATAATTTTTGTGCATTTCTGATGCCTCATTGAATAAAATAGCGCCGACTGCTGAAAGGACTATCGTCAATATGAATAGAAAAACGGCAAGGCAGACCGTCTTCATGCCGATAAGCCATATATTGTAAAAAGCATTATTCGATGCATTTGTCGTAGAAATTTGTTGTATAAAATTTATAATTTTTGTTTCAACGCCAAAAACATTCATTGCATTTGGAATACTCACAAAGAACAAAGCTATTATGGTTGCCAGTAGCAATCTTGAAGTTAAGCGCCTTAGATACTTTTCTTTATTGGAATAAGTGCTCAATATTATTTTAAAAATCATACCGATTCCCAGCGGATAGGCAAAACAAAAAACGTAAATAGCGATAAAGCCGAGCCAATTACCCTTGAATGTAGGAAGTTTATCCTGCCCAATAAGCTCTACTAAAAATTGATTGATTAAAAAGAATTCCCCAAATAATATTACAAACGATAATAAGTAATAGAGTTTAATCAGGCTTTTAGGTTGTAGAACTGGGCGGTTTTTGTTCAGTTCCAGTCGGGTTGCTTCCAGATTTTTACTTTTATGGTCTATGGCATGATTTAAAGGTGTTTTCTGGGTGACATTAAAGGGATTAGCCATCTTTGCGAATGTACCATTCGTGCCATTGGAAGGCTTGTTGAACTTACTAAGCGCATCATAAGCCAGTGGAAAATTTTGGAGCTTCTCTTTTACTTCCTTGCTGATATTACGCAGCGCATAAATTTTGAAAATTGAGTTCATTGACAGAATGACCTTTAAGTTGAGCGAGTTTGTCCCAGGCAGCTTGGAGAGCAGCAAGATAAATGCGGTGTTTGATCGCAAAATGGTTGGCTTTCAGCTT
>JANRME010000188.1:0-6641 GCA_033761835.1 Saprospiraceae bacterium | reverse complement strand
ATCCAGTTGATTTTTCTGCTTTCCTCTGCTGATAAGGCTTTCACTTCCACAGTGCTGCCGTCTTCCAACTCCAGCGTAACGCGGTCAGGATATTTGCTAATGCCGATATGATGCAGCAGCGCCGTCAAAGTAAAATAGCCGGGCGCGGCGTACTTGAATTCCTGGTCGTTATCGTGCGACATGAATGGTTGGAGCTTTTCATAGACTTCAGCCGTAGGCATACCATCAAAACGAATTACTTTTTTGCTTAAAGTGCTTTGATAATCTGGCGACGTTGCGAGAATGTGCAAATCTTTGCCGAAAAAATTAAAAATCATCGGGATTTTGTGAAAACCCGTTGTCCATTGCGCCAGATTCAGTTCTGTGTGTCCATCGCCCACCAATGTTACGATTCGCCCCATTTCTGCGATGACGGCTACATCATTCAGCTCCGAAATTTTATTCTGCAAAGCTACAAGCGATTGTTCGACCGTTTGGCGCTGAGCAGGCAAAACAGAAAGCGTGATGTCGAGTTTTTTCTTTAAAAAAGCGAGGTCTTCTTGCCACTGTTCGGTCGTCAAATCAATGGATTGAGCGCTTAGCCCAAACAAGCAGAAGGTCAATAAAATTGTTGAAGTAATCGTGCGAGTGTTCATTATTTTTTTCGACAATGTTCGTCCATTCGATCAATAAAATCCAGGATTAAAGGAGGTTTTCGGTTCTTCCCAAGCGAGAAAAACTTTTGTGAACCTCTTTCCTGTATTGGGCGGGCGTGGTGTTGGTCAATTTTTTGAAAGCAATAAAAAAAGCGGATTTTGATTTGTAACCCACTTGATAGGCAAGGGATTCGATTTTGATAGACTCAGCAGATGCCAGTATTTTTTTTGCTTCGGTAATGCGATAGGAATTCACTAAATCATAAAAACTTATATTTAATTGGCTGTTTATCACCTGCGAAAGGTGATGCTGCTTCAAGCCGGTGTTTTGCGCTAAATCACTGAGGGAAAATTCGGTATTTAAATATAATTTTTCCGTTTCTAATGCTTCTTGAATTTTACAAAGATAGGTTGCTTGAAGTGTTTCTGCCAATGCCGATTTTTGATACTTATTTACAGCGATTTTGAAAAAATTCGAGTCTTTCATTAAAAAAATAGATAAAGCGTAAACATAAGCAGGCGGCATCAAACTGGCAGCGTGGAAAGGCAAGGGGGCTTTGAAAAATACTTCCCCGTTAATGATGCCACCTTCGCACAAAAAAAGTACGACAGCAGCCAAGAATGCCATTCCATTGAGCAACTTTAACCAGGGAAGAAATTTTGAATCATTTCTTTCTAATATATGATTGCTTTTATAAATTTGATACAAACTAAAAATTGAATATGTAATTAAATGAACAACAATTCCTTCTACTACAATAAAACCTTGTATGCCTAAAGGATCATTTGAAATGATACGCTGAACGGGTATAAATGAAAACTCCTGGCGAAAGCTACCAATGAATGCATTGTACTTAAATTCAATGGGTTGTATATAAAAGAAAATAGTGTAAAGTGAATACAACAGAAAAGGTAAATAATGCAGCCATTTATTGGAAAACTTTACTTCTTTACCGAGTGCTATCTGCGTACAATGAAAGAGTAATGGTCCGAGCGCAAGTTGTAAAGGTGTAGGAATATTTAATAAGTGTAATGTGTAAATCATATAACCTGAGTGACATAAGAAAGATTCTGCCTGAATAATTATCAAGATGGCGAAGAACAGGTTTAAATAAATACCCGCTTTGCCCAAAGGCATCCGCAGAAAAAAATACATCAAAACCGCGCATTGTAGAATGCCAAACAAGGTGATAGCGGCGGCGAGATTGATTTCCGGTTGAATGGTTTCCATCATTTGCAGAGACAAGCTTTTTTTCCAAGCGTTGCGGCTTGCACTTTAATACTTCAATTTTTTATTGAAATCAGTAATTGCCTCCGGAGTTCCAACTACGTATAACAAATCATCCTGCAAAATCTCGGTTTCCGGCTGGATGTCGGTGATAAATTTTGAATCACGCTGGATAGCTAAAAGGTTGACGCCAAAGGCTGAGCGAATATTTGACTCCTGAATGGTCTTTCCAATTACTTCATTATCATTGTGTTGTGCTTTCAAACAAGTCACGTTCACATTCGGAATACTCATTAAGCTTCGGTTGTCCTGGCGATGCGAATACGTGCGCAGCATCTCGTATTTTTCAGCGCGAATGTCTTGAATAAAAGTTTCAATTTCATCCTGCGGCACTAAATAACGTTGTAATAAGCGAGTAAAGATTTCCACCGAAGTTTCAAATTCTTCCGGGATTACTTCATTAGCGCCAAGCCTGTAAAAATCTTCCAATTCCCGTAACGTGCGGGTACGGACGATGACGTGTACCGTTTGACAAATAGAACGGACATTCATTACAATGGCTTTGGTAGCAGTCGAATCGTGAATCGCAATAACTGCGACACGAGCGCTGTAAACCCTCAAATGCTCTAAAATAAAAGCATTCATTGCGTCTCCGTAAAAAATAGGTTCGCCCTCAGCACGCGCCTGGCGCACCGTTTCAGGATTCAATTCGATAATCGCGTAAGGAATTTGAGCGCTTTTAGCAGCCCTCGCTACATTTTGGCCGGTCACACCATAACCTATAATAATCAAATGATCTTTTAAATTTTCTACATTGATTTCTTGGTCGAATACAGAAGTATTGATAGGATTAAATCCTATAATATGATTTGGTAATATCAGCTTTTGAAAAAACTCGAAAATATTTTCAGAACTACCCATAATAAAAGGCGTTACCGCCATCGAAAGAATCGAAATCGCCAGGAAATATTGGTAAGTAGATGCCTCTAACAAACCATTTGCTATGCCGGCTGCGGAAAGGATAAACGCGAATTCGCCAATTTGAAAAATGGAGAGTCCTGTAAGCATTACGGTACGAATCGGATAACGCAAAGCCGCTGCTGCCATTGCTGCAATGATGGATTTGGCGATGATTACCAGAAGTGTTATTCCAACAATAATTAAAATATGTTGTAAGAAAAACTGCACATCCAACAGCATTCCAATGGAAACAAAGAAAAAACTGGTAAATATTTCCCGAAAGGGAATGACAATGCCTGTCGCCTGATAGCTGTACTCCGATTCGGAAATGATCAAGCCCGCCATAAATGCGCCTAATGCTAGTGACAATCCTATTTCGGAAGTGGCCCATGCTACCGCAAAACAAATCACGATAATGGAAAGAATGAACAACTCCCGGCTGCGGGTACGCGCGATTTCGTGTAGCAATCTCGGCACCAAGTAACGCGCGCTTACCAGCACAACTACAATGACTAAAGCTGCTTTTAATAATAGAACTAATAAAGCTTGCAAAACATCTCCACCCTTACCGGCAATAAGTGGCGTGAACAGCATCATCGGCACCACGATAATATCTTGAAAAATCAGGATTGCCAGAGCGATTTTACCATGGGGGCTATTCACATCGCTGCTTTCTTGCAATATTTTTAATACAATGGCTGTACTGCTCAAGGAAAATAAGAATCCGAGGAAAATTGCTTCGCCCCAACTGAACCCCAGTGCCGAAGCAATAAAATAAGTAACAAGAATGGTAACACCGACTTGCACCGAGCCGCCTATGAATACAATACGCTGAATAGAGGCTAATGTTTTCAGAGAGAATTCTAAACCAATAATAAAAAGTAATAATATAACCCCAATTTCCGCCAGCATTTCTACCTCGTGGGTCATCTCGTCACCTATCAGCTCTAACCCGCCAGGACCAACGAGAACACCTGTAAGGAGCAAACCAAGAATAGAAGGAAGCTTCAGTCGTTGGAAAATATAAATTACGATGGCAGATAAACCCAAAATGATGACAATCTCCTGAAGCAGAGGAATATGCATAGGCGTTTTGCTTTGTTTTGGATTAGGAAAAAATTTGCAACGATGGACATCATTTGATGTGAATGCAGGCACATCCACTATTTTAACACAAAAAGAGCAAAAAAAGTTAGCCTCCGGCAAACATTTGCTGCTATTCGCCGAAGGCTAAGTGTAGCTTTTAATATGGCTAATAAGGATTATAAAGTCCCACGTAATGCTTGTTCTCGTTCAATGGCTTCAAACAAAGCTTTGAAATTGCCTTTGCCAAAGGAGCGTGCGCCTTCGCGTTGAATGATTTCATAGAAAACCGTCGGGCGGTCTTGCACAGGCTTGGTAAAAATTTGTAATAAATAGCCTTCTTCGTCTCGATCTACCAAGATATTCAAGCGTTGCAATTCTTTTATATCCTCTTTAATCTCGCCGACGCGATCTATTACCGTATCATAATAAATTTCAGGCACATAAAGAAAATCCACGCCTCTTTTGCGAAGCTGATCTACGGTGTAAATAATGTCATCTGTTGCGATAGCAATATGCTGTACACCTGCACCGCGATAGAAATCAAGGTATTCTTCAATTTGAGATTTTTTAATGCCTTCTGCAGGTTCATTGATGGGAAATTTGATATAGCCATTGCCATTGCTCACTACTTTGCTCATCAACGCAGTGTATTCGGTGGAAATATCTTTGTCATCAAAAGTGACTAATAATTTGAATCCCATTACATCCTGATAAAATTTTACCCAATGATTCATCCTACCCAACTCCACATTGCCCACGCAATGATCTACATATTTCAAACCGATTGGCTTGACTTCCAATTCGCTTGTTTTTGCTACAAATCCGGGCATAAAAATGCCATCATAATCCTTGCGCTCCACAAAAGTATGGATTGTTTCGCCATAAGTATGAATGGCAGCCATTCTCACCGTACCATGCTCATCCTCAAGCATTTTAGGTGCAAAAGCACTTTCAGCGCCGCGTTCCAGGGCCGTATAATAAGCTTGTTCGGCATCGTCCACCCAGAGCGCGAGGACTTTCACACCATCGCCATGTTTAAAGACGTGCTGCGCCACTTCATGTTCTGGCGAAAAAGCAGAAGTGAATACAAAACGAATTTTATCTTGCTCCAAAACATAAGAAACTTTGTCGCGCACGCCTGTTTCGGGCCCGCGATAGGCGACCAATTTAAAGCCGAAAGCGCTTTGGTAAAAGTGCACAGCTTGCTTGGCATTGCCCACATAAAATTCGATATGATCAGTCCCTTTGATCGGAAAAGTATCTTGAGTGGTGTTGGTTTTATTTTTGGTTAGGACTTCCATGATGATATACTGATTTTTATGATTTAAAATTAAAATGAACATATCTCAACTTCTCAACTTCTCAACTTCTCAACTTCTCAACTTTTTCAGGTAGCCAACTCCTATAATAATCCTTATCCTCAATTCCTACCGCATATTCCGTTAACTGCAATGGCTTGAAAGTATCCACCATCACTGCTAATTCTTTCGTTTCTTTTGCGCCAATACTTTTTTCGATTGTACCCAAATGCGGACCATGCGGAATGCCGCCCGGATGTAAAGTAATTTGTCCGCGTTCTACATTTTTGCGGCTCATAAAATCGCCATCTACATAATATAATACTTCGTCGCTATCTATATTGCTGTGATTATAAGGCGCTGGAATGGCTAATGGATGATAATCAAACAAACGCGGCACAAAAGAACATATCACAAAATTATGCCCGTCGAACGTCTGGTGCACAGGCGGTGGCTGATGAACACGACCCGTAATTGGCTCAAAATTATGAATCGAAAAAGCATAGGGGTAGCAATAGCCATCCCAGCCAACCACATCAAAGGGATGATTAAGATAATAATATGGATATATCATGTTTTGCTTCTTAATGTAAAATAAGAATTCACCTTGCTCGTCGTGTGTTTCTAAATTAATCGGCTTACGAATATCCCGTTCGCAGAAAGGCGCGTGTTCCGCCAATTGTCCAAAAGCATTGCGGTAGCGCTTGGGCGTAGTAATTGGGCCATAGGACTCAACAATAAACAAGCGATTCTTATCATCGTCAAACCTTATTTGGTAAGTCGTTCCACGCGGAATTACAATGTAATCGCCATATTCGAACTCCAGCGCGCCGTACATCGTGCGCAGTGTACCTGTGCCTTCGTGTATAAAGATCACTTCATCCGCATCGGCGTTTTTGAAAAAATAGCCCTCCATGCTTTGCGTCGGCGCTGCCAGTGAGATTTGACAATCATTATTCACCAATACTGGTTTTCGGCTTTTTAGATAATCATCTTCCGGCTCGATCTTGAAGCCTTTCAGGCTGCGGTGTTTGAGTTGTTTATCAAATACAATTTTAGGTGCTACTGAATAAGGCTCGCCCACCTGCACAATTTGCGTAGGCGGATGCGCATGATATACTAAGGAATACAAATTGCTAAAGCCCTCTGTCGAGAACAATTCTTCGTGGTAAAGGCTTCCGTCGGGTTTTCGGAATTGAGTATGACGTTTTGGTGGTATTTGGCCAAGGCTGTGGTAGTGCATAATTTTTGATTTATGGTGTTTTGGTGCAATAGCTTTATAGTGTTTTAGCGGGTTGTCGTGCGTATTAAAGTTTAGGCGAATGCAAACGCAATAAAGATGCGTTAAATGTTAGTTCTTTGACATATTAGATAAATTCATATAATTCCCGTCAGCAATATTTTGAGCGAATAGCTTAGCGACCAGGACTTGCT
>JANRME010000187.1:0-23323 GCA_033761835.1 Saprospiraceae bacterium | reverse complement strand
ACCATTCCAAATTAATATCTAACCGAATCCCGTGCCATATGACTATTTCTCTGGAAAAGAGAAGGTAATCCCTTCTTTATATAAATTTTCTTTTGCCTCATGTTTAACAAAATTATTCAGATTATGAAGAAAGTTTTATTTCTATTCTTTATGCTATTATCCTTTACAGGAAGCATGATAGCACAACGCACCATCAGTGGCAAGGTTTCTTCCGAAGATGGAGAACCACTGATTGGGGCTACGGTGCAAGCAAAAAATACCACCGTTGGTACAGTGACCGATTTGGATGGTAGTTACACCATTTCTGTGCCGGACGGCACTACTACTTTGGTTGTGAGCTATACAGGTTATGCCACTTCTGAAGTAGCAATAGGAGCATCCAATATTTTGGATGTAATTTTACAAGCTTCTGTTTCTCAGCTGTCTGAGGTAATTGTGGTGGGTTATGGTACGCAGATTAAATCCACGCTTTCCGGCAACATTGCCAAAGTAAGTGGCGAAGAGATTCAAAGCTTGCCCGTTCCTACGGTAGAGCAAGCGATACAAGGGCGTACCGCCGGCGTATTTGTTGAAGCGGTAAATGGTAAGCCAGGTGGAGCAGTACGGGTACGCGTAAGAGGTTCATCCTCAATTACCGCAGGCAATCAACCACTTTTTATCATTGATGGTATCCCCGTGACTACCGCATCGCAGAACCTTTCGGGTGCAAGCCTCAATCCTTTAGCGGATCTTAACTTCAACGATGTTGAATCCATTGAAATTTTGAAAGACGCTTCAGCGGGCGCCATTTATGGTTCGCGTGCTGCCAATGGTGTCATACTCATTACTACAAAAAAAGGTAAAGAAGGTAAAGCCATTATTGAAGCAGATTTTCAAACTGGTTTTAGTGAACCTACCAATCTTCGAGATTTTTTGAATGCAGAGGAGTATGTCACATTGTACAGGCAGGCCGGCGTTGGTCGTGGCAGGCGAAATTTTCGAGTGAATCCAGGCGGTTTTACTTCAGAACAACAAGCTATTGATCAAGCGGTAGCGGCTGTTGAGACCACTTTAAATCGCCTTGCTGGACATACCGATTGGAGAACAGGAGAAACAGATACCGATTGGCAAGATTTGGTATTCCGGACAGCGCAGTCTTCTCAAGCAACGCTATCCGCGCGCGGCGGCACGGATAAAACTAAATTCTTTGCAAGTGCCCATTGGAGTAATCAGGAAGGTATTCTGATTAACAATGGATTGGAACGATTGAGTGGAAGGTTGAATCTCGATCAGAAAGTTGGAGAAAAAGTGAATTTTGGTTTGAATATGAGCCTTTCTCGTACTTTTACGGATCAGGTTTCTAATGATAATGCCTTTTCAACGCCAATGCAAATAGTCGCCTTGTCACCAATTACACCAGTGCGCGATGAAAATGGCGTATTATACGATACACCAACCACCACTTATTATAATGGTTTAATTGACTTGGAAGAAGCAAACCGTGATGTTACTTCGTTCCGCACGATTGCCAATACCTACGTACGTTATGAAATAATAAAAGGGCTGATGCTAAATGGTGAACTGGGCGTAGATATTTATAACTTGAAGGACAATTCTTTCTTTGGCCGTCGTTCACTTGGCGGACAAGGGGTAGATGGCTCTGCCAGTTCATTGTATAGCCAGGTTCAAAACTATACTTCCAAGGCATTTTTGAATTACGGCACTACGCTAGGAACTTCTCACAATGTAGATGTAACAGTGGGTACAGAATTCCAGCAATCCACCAATGAATTTACAAGAGTGGATGGTCAAGGTTTTCCGGTAGATGATTTGAAAACTATTGCCAGTGCAGCGGAAATTACGCTGGGCACATCGGAACTTGATAAATTCAGCTTCCTATCTTACTTTGCACGTGTCAACTACAATTTTGACCGCAAATACCTGCTTACGTTAAGTGCTCGCGCCGACGGTTCTTCTCGATTTGGCAAAAACAATCGCTTTGGCTATTTCCCTGCTGCATCGGCAGGTTGGGTGTTGAGCGAAGAAGGTTTTCTTCAAGACAACAAAACTTTGAGTTTCTTGAAATTACGCGCTAGTTATGGCTTAACGGGCAATGCAGAAATCGGTAATTTTAGCGCCCTTGGTTTGTATGGTTCAGAAGGATATAATGGTCAGTCTGGTTTGCAGCCGACACAAATCCCGAATCCTGATTTGGAATGGGAAAAAACAGCACAATTGGATATTGGATTGGATTTTGGATTGTTTAATGACCGTTTGAACGGAGAAATTGACTATTATATTAAAAATACTACTGATTTGTTATTGGATGTACCGGTACCAGGCACTTCAGGCTTTGCTACCCAGTTGCAAAATCTTGGAGAAGTAGAAAATAAAGGTATCGAAATCGTATTGAACAGCAATAATCTTGTTGGGGATTTCAAATGGAATACCAGCCTTAACTTTGCTCGCAATAAAAACACGGTGAAGGCATTGGCACCTGGTCAGGACATCATTGATATAGGCGGCGACCAAATGAACGTAGTGAAAGTAGGACAGCCTTTGGGTATTTTCTTTGGCGCAGAATACGCTGGCGTTGACCCTGCTAATGGGGATGCTTTGTGGTATAAAAATGAAGAAGGTGGCGGACGCGAGACTACCAATGATTATAACCAAGCTAATTTTGTTATTGTAGGTGACCCAAACCCAGATTTTATTGCCGGTTTGACCAATAGTTTCTCTTACAAAGGTATTAGTTTGGATGTAATGTTCCAAGGCGTATATGGAAATGATATTCACCTATCAGGTGATGGCTTTATGGCTTCCAATGCGCGTTTTTTTGACAATCAGACCAGCGATCAACTCAGAGCTTGGCAACAACCAGGCGACATCACGGATATTCCAGAAGCACGCCGTGGTTCCAACAATGGAAACCAAGTACGTTCCAGCCGTTATTTGGATGATGGTTCTTATTTGCGTTTGAAAACATTATCGCTTTCTTACGAACTTCCGAAAAAGTTGGTTAGCAGTATTGGCCTATCTCGCTTGCGTGTATATATGATTGGTCAAAACTTACTCACATTCACAGATTATCGCGGCTGGGATCCCGAAGTAAGTGCTGATTACGCAGTGGATAACATTGAATTTGGATTGGATTTTTATTCTGTTCCGCAACCTAAAACGATCACTTTTGGTCTGAATGTAGGTTTTTAATTGATTATTGACAATTAATAATTGATGAATAATCAATTTTTTATTTACTTTAAATTTAGCAAAAAATGAAAAAAAATAAATTTTATTTATTGATCTTGATGTTGGTATTTGCAGGAACTGCCTGCGAAGATCGCCTCGACCTTGAGCCGGCACAGGAAATCAGCGAGGAGCTTGCATTGGACAATGATAGCAACGTTAAAGCCGTATTAATTGGTGCATATGATGCTATGTCGGATGGAGATGTATTTGGTGGCAATGCTTTGCGCAACTCAGAATTGTTGGGCGGAGACGATGAAATCTTGTGGGTAGGCACTTTTGAAGACCCCGGTGATATTGCCAACAAAGAAATGATCGCCGGTAACTCCGATGCAGAGGCACTTTGGCTCGATTCTTATAATGCTATCAACCTTGTTAATAACGTATTGAGTGCTTTGACAGTAGTAGACGAAGCAGATCGTGCAAGGGTAGAAGCGGAGGCTTTATTCATTCGCGGTTTGTTGTATTTTGAATTGGTTCGCTTCTTTGCTAAGCCTTATGAAGCAGGTCAAACCAACAGCCAGCTGGGCGTACCAATTGTGCTTGAGCCTACTCGTTCTATCGGGGAGACAAGTAAATTGCCGAGAAATACGGTGGAAGAAGTTTACACGCAAATTATCGGTGATTTAGTAAAAGCGGAAGCGCAATTGCCGGAAGACAATGAATGGCGCGCGGGCAAATGGTCGGCAGCAGCATTGCTATCCAGGGTTTATTTGCAAAAAAGTGATTTTGCGAATGCCAGAGATGCTGCTAATCGGGTGATTGCTTCTAATGACTTTCTGTTATTAGATAATTATGCGGATGTGTTTAATCGCGATGAAAACTCAAGTGAAGACATTTTTGCGGTTCAACTAACGACACAGGATGGTGTAAACAATATGAATACGTTCTTCTCCATTCGTGAATTTGGTGGACGAGATGGCGATATTGAAATCTTGCAAGGACACCTCGATTTATATGATCCAGCGGATGATCGTTTGGCCCTGTTCTTTGAGGGTACGGGCGCTATGCGCTCTGGCAAGTGGAATAATTTATTTGGTAATGTCAATATTATTCGTTTGGCGGAAATGTACCTTACTCGTGCTGAATGCAATCAGCGGCTGGGCACAACGGTAGGTGCTACGCCTTTGCAAGATTATAATACAATTCATACGCGTGCTGGCTTACCTGCTAAAGCTACGGTTACATTGGCAGATATTTTGCTGGAACGCCGCCTTGAATTGGCGCACGAAGGGCATAAAATCCACGACATAAAGCGCACCAAGACAAGTGTAGGACCGCTGCCTTATAGTGATAACAAGTTGGTATTTCCGATTCCGGCTCGGGAAGTAAATGCAAATCCAAATTTGGCACAGAATCCTGGTTATTGATTCTTCAGCGAATAATATTTTAAAAAAAGCACATTTTTGAATAAATAATGCTTTTATTAAATAAATCAATAGGGAGAAAAAACAAATTTTGTTTTTTCTCCCTATTTTTGTTCGTTCATAGTTAGCAGCGTTTTTAATGTTCTTTTCGTTAAGCCTAAAAATCAATCATCTTTTTGGCAAAAGCTATTTAATAGGCTTAAGTTTCGACGTGCCATTACAAAATTGGATTTAAGTAAAATTTGCCGTACTATTTGGATTTAGAACTCCTAAATAGAACAGTATTTACTTTTATTTTTTTAAACAAAAATTGGAATTAGTTATGAAAAAACTCTCACTAGTGTTGACACTAGTCCTATTGGCTATGGGAACTATGATAGCGCAGAGGACAGTTAGTGGCAAGGTATCCGACGCGAATGGCACGCCGCTCATCGGCGCGAGCATTCTGGTGAAGGGTACAACCATTGGGACAGTTACCGATATTGATGGTAGCTACTCGCTCTCCGTTCCCGATGGGAACAATATTTTGGTGTTTACCTACACCGGTTTTTCCACACAAGAAGTGAGTTTAGGCGCTTCCAATGTCCTGGATTTGGTGATGCAGGAAGCTGCCGAGCAACTCTCAGAAGTGGTTGTAACCGCTCAAGGTTTAAGACGCGAGAAGAAAGCCTTGGGTTATGCCGTTTCATCTGTAGGTGAAGAAGCCCTACAAGATCGCCCACAAGCTGACGTCGGGCGGGTATTGCAAGGTAAAGTACCTGGCGTTAACATTACTTCTACGTCGGGTGTATCTGGTACCGGTACGAATATTACCATCCGCGGCTATTCTTCTATTACAGGTTCCAATCAACCTTTATTTGTTGTAGATGGTGTACCTTTCAACTCAGCTACCAACTCACGCGGTGGCTTTACGCAAGGTGGTCAATCTGCATCCAGCCGTTTCCTCGATTTGGATCCGAATAATATCGAAAGCGTAAGCGTATTGAAAGGCTTGGCTGCTACGGTAACTTATGGAGACCAAGGTAGAAATGGGGTAATCCTGATTACCACCAAAAGTGGCGGTAAAAAAGGACAAAAAGCTCAGTTTTCACTGACGCAATCCCTTTTTACCAATACAGCACACTTGCCAAGTTATCAGAATGACTATGTAGGTGGTTTCCAGCAAAACTTAGGTTATTTCTTCTCCAACTGGGGCCCTACCATCGCAGAGGCGAAAATCTATCCTTCACAGAGTACGAATACTGCACTAAACACACACCCTTACGCATTCCTTTCGAATGCAGCGCTGCGGACAGCTATGGCGGACTATGTAGCATCTGTAAGCCCTTATGAAATGCAGGTATATCCAGATAACGTAAAGGATTTCTTCCGCACAGGCTTGATATCCAATACTTCCTTGAACGTCTCAGGTGGTACAGAGACTGCCAGCTACAATATTTCTGCAAGTTACCTGGATGAGCAAGGCTATATTCCGGAAAATGATCTGACCAAATTGAATCTGGGCTTAGGAGTTTCTGCCAAATTGAGTAATAAACTGACTGTAAATACGTCTTTTACATTTGCGAATACCGACCAGACATCACCTCCGCTTAGTGCAGGGCAAGGGAACAATGCCAACGATTTCCCATCTATTTTGGCCAACGTGTTGTACACCCCTCGTCAGGTGGACTTGAACGGCTGGCCTTATGAAAGCCCTGTGGATGGTAGTTCTGTTTATTTCAGAAGCGGTAATGATATTCCCAACCCACGTTGGGTATTGGCAAATTATAAAACAACTGGTATTGTAAATCGTATTTTTTCTGCTACAACCTTCAACTATCAATTCCTTGACAATCTTTCTTTGATTTATAAGGTTGGCTTAGATACTTATACTGAAGAGCAAGAATTCAAGCTGGGTAAAGGTGGTGTGCAATTGCCTACTGGTGCTTATTTTACAAACGATATAGTGAATACTATTTGGGATAACAGCGTTATCATCAACTATGATCTTCCTGTATTCAGCAAATTTACAGTGGCAGCCAAGGTAGGAGCTAATATGCGTAACGACCGATTTAGAGGCAATTTTGTAAGCAGCTCGGTACAGTTGGCAAGAGGCTTGTTCCGTCACAACAACTTTATTAACAACGTTGGCTCTGACTTTACTCAGGAAGAAACCAGAATGGGTATTTTCGGGGAAGTAACATTGGATTATAGCAGCTTCTTATTCTTGAATTTTGCCGGTAGAAACGACTGGACTTCTACGGTTGAGAAGGAAAATCGCAGAATTTTCTACCCTTCTGCAAGTTTATCTTTCGTACCGACTTCAGCTTTTGCAGGCTTGCAAAACGATGTGATTACCTTCCTGAAAATCAGAGCCGGCGCAGGAACATCCGCAGGTTTCCCTGCACCCTATCGTACCAGAAATATTCTAGATCAAAATGCCAGAGCCTGGTTGGATGGTGCTGGTGCGGCTTTGCAAACTCACGCGGTGAACAATACCTTGGGTAACCCGAACCTCAAACCTGAGTTGCATTCAGAATATGAGCTTGGTTTGGAAGGTAAATTCTTCAAAAATAGAATCGGTGGTGAAATCACATTCTATCGTAGGGATACAAGGGATTTGATTACAAATGCACCTTTGGACAACTCCACTGGGTATAGCGCTACAACAATCAACATTGGCAAAATTAGAAATCAGGGGATAGAAGCCAGCATCACTGCTTCACCAGTAGCAGGCAGCAACTTTTCTTGGGATGTTACCTTGAATTATGACCGCAACACCCCGGAAGTATTGAGTCTGGGCGGAACCTTGCAAGAAGTGCAAGTGACCGGTTTTGGTTCAGCGCTTGGTAACTATGCCATAGTGGGCAAGCCTTTCAATATGATAAAAGGCACGGGCTATAGAAGAAATGAACAAGGACAATTGCTGGTTGATGCAGCTGGTAATTTATTGACTACTACTTCGCCTATTATTTTGGGTGATCCGAATCCTGCATTTACGACGAGCATGATTAATACGCTGACTTACAAAGGGCTTAGCTTAGACTTTATGATTTCCTACCGTCACGGTGGCGCGATGTACAGCAGTACTGCCGGCGCTTTGATGGGTAGAGGTTTGACCGAAGATACAGGACTAAGCGCTGGCTACGACCGTGCCCAAACCTTTATTTTCCCAGGTGTAAAAGCAGACGGAACGCCTAATAATTCTCAAGTGACAGCATCTGATGTCGGCTTCAATAACTTGTATTTCTTTGGTGATGAAGGTAGAATTTATGATGCGACTACCATCAGATTGCAAGAAGTGAGCTTATCATATAGCTTGCCACAAAGCCTGTTGTCAAAGACACCATTCAAGGGGATTGTATTGCAGGTGACTGGTAATAACCTTTGGTACAGAGCCTTTAATTTTCCTGAAGGTTTGAATTTTGATACCGATAACTTGGGGCTGGGTGTAGGTAACGGTCTTGGCTTTGAATTCTTAACAGGACCAAGCGCGAGAAGAATCGGTGGAACCTTGAAATTGACCTTTTAACCATTAACTATTGACTATTAACCATTGACCATTAATAAGTGGTAAATGGTTAATGAATGAATGGTAAATGAAAATTTTTATCAAAAAAAATCATAAAATGATACATAAACTCAAAATAATGTGTCTGGTATTAGCGGTGACGCTGGTAAGTTCCTGTGAATTGGATCTGCTGGAAAACCCTAATGCTGTGAACACCAGCAATGCAGATGTTAATTTCTTGCTTAATTCTGTTATATTGAGTTATGCAGGAAATTTTAATGGCTTTAGTGGGCCGGGTATGAGTCTTACCCGTATGCTGAATCAAGGTGCTGCTATTTATGACAATGCGGTAACGCCTGGCAGTTCAGATGGAAGATGGAATAATTCTTATTCGGGTATCCTTGCGGATGTAGCTACCATTATTCCTTTGGCTGAAAAATCAGAGCTATTCATTCATGCTGGTATTGCGCGTACGATTCGTGCATCTGTATTAATGAACCTGGTAGATGCTTTTGGTGATGTACCTTATAGCGAAGCTTTGGATCCTGCTAATTTTAACCCAAAAGCGGACGATGGTGCTTCCGTATATGCAGCAGCATTGGCGGATTTGGATCAGGCAGTTAAAGATTTTAATGCGAATTCCAAATCTTCTCCAACGGATTTGATTTACAATGGCAACAAGGATCGGTGGATTCGGGCAGCTAATAGCTTACGTTTGAAGTATTATCTGAACAGAAGATTGGTTGATAAGGCGGGTTCTACTGCTGCCATCAATGCTATTATAGCGGAGAATAAATTGATTTCAAGCGCTGCTGAAAACTTTGCATTCAAATACGGTTCCAATTTGACCAATCCAGATACAAGGCATCCAAGATATGGCGGTCAGTATACCCCAACCGGTGGTGGCGATTATCAATCGAATTCATTTATGGGGCATTTGTATAGCTCCAAGGGTTTTCCAGATCCAAGAATTCGTTTTTACTTCTATCGTCAGGTAATAAAAAATCCGACAGATGTAAACCTATTGAGATGTATTACAAATTCTAAACCAGCCCATTACGGAGAAGCTGATGTGTATTGCTTGCCTACTAATGTTGGTTACTGGGGACGCGATCACTTGAACAACGAAGGTATTCCACCTGATAACTTGACTCGTACTGCTTGGGGATTGTATCCGGCAGGGGGCTTGTATGATGATGATGCCGGTAAGGGAGTGTCTTTGGGCGCAGGCGCAGGCGGCGCAGGCATCCATCCGATTATGATGCGTTCTTTTGTTGACTTTATGTTGGCGGAAAGTGTACTGACGCTGGGTACTACCGGTGATGCCAGAGCTTTATTGAAATCTGCGGTTGAAAAATCATTTGCAGACGTACGAAGCTTGGCTTTGGGGTCAACAGAGTCGAGCAAAATCAGTGCTTTCGAAGCTGCCAAGGGTATCAATTGGGCAACGGATGTGGAACAATACGTGAATAAAGTATTGGCAGATTACGATGCTGCAACAACTGATGATGCAAGGTTGAACATTATCGCTACTGAATATTGGGTGGCCTTGTATGGTAATGGTATCGAAGCGTATAATTTATACCGCAGAACGGGCAAACCTGCTGGACAACAGCCGGCCCTTGAGCCTAATCCTGGCCCATTTGTGCGCTCTTATTACTATCCAACCGGCTATGTAACAAGAAATTCTAATGCGAAGCAGAAGGCAGATGTTACGACGCAGGTATTCTGGGATAATAATCCAGCAGGTTTTGTAAAATAAAAGCTTTGGTTGAATCATTAAACTAAAATTTGGTATGAAAAACATTATAAAAACAACCATTTTATTCCTGGTATTTACCTCGCTATCATGTGACCAGGAGATCATCGAAAGAATTGACGAATTTAGTCTGGAACAAGGTGGCTATATGCGTACTGTTACACCTTTTCCCGTTAGTAACACTACGTTCAAAGTAAGTAAAGCCAATATGGCTGGTAGCAAATGGGAATTTGTAGCCGAAGCCGTGACGTCAAACTTTGGAGCAAACTTTGAATCCTATGATTGGGTAGTCAAATTTGTAGACGCTACGGCTGCCAATGGCACTAATAATGTAGCCAATAAAAACTTTAAATCCTTTCCGGCATCTGTCTATACCAAGGACGCTGTGACCGGGTATCCTCGTGCTACTTTAGGTTCAACTGGCAAGGAGTTGATGGATGCATTGGGCTTAACGGATGAGCAAGTGGCAGCGGGTGATCGCTTCGAAATAACCGCTACCATGCGCCTGAAAGATGGAAAATCTTTTAATGCTACTAATTCTGATCCGGATATTACCGGTGGTGCATTCTATTCTTCGCCATTCGCTTACAGAGTAAATGTAGTGGATTAAGAAATTTTTAGTTTTTTAATAAGCTAAGAGGAGAACTGAGACCCAGTTCTCCTCTTTTTTTTTCAAATTTTTCCTTTCTGGAAAGAAAATGGAAATGTTAAATATTTTATGTAAAAAACTTTCCGAACGATAGATTTTATAGGCTTTCTGTGCAAATAAAAACAGCCTGTTAATTAAAAGTTAAATAGAGGTTGAGTGAAATTGGCCAAAAAGCATTATTTTTGACTTCGTTTTACTCTATTCGCAAAACAAAATTGGATTAGTATGAAAAAACTCTCACTAGTTTTGACACTGGTGCTCTTTGCTATTGGGGCGACCCTTGCACAGAGAACTATTAGTGGTAAAGTGTCTGATGCCAATGGTGTGCCGCTGATCGGTGCCAGTATTTTGGCAAAGGGGACTACTACGGGTACAGTTACCGATGTTGATGGTAACTTCTCTCTCTCCGTACCGGGAGATGCTACTACTTTAGTATTTAGCTACACCGGTTTTTCCACTCGAGAAATCACACTCGGCACATCAAACGTAATCGATGTGACGATGGAGGAAGCTGCTGAGCAATTGAGCGAAGTGGTTGTAACAGGTCTTGGTATCCGCAAGGAGAAAAAGGCTTTGGGTTATGCCGTTACGACGCTTGGCTCAAAAGAACTTGAGCTTCGCCCGGAGGCAGACGTAGCGCGGGTGTTGCGCGGTAAAGTACCTGGTGTGGACATTACGCAGACCTCTGGTCTCGCCGGTTCCGGTACGAACGTCATCATTCGTGGTTACTCTTCTATCACTGGTACCAACCAACCATTGTTCGTCGTAGATGGTGTTCCTTTCAACTCGGATACCAATAACGATAGAAACTTCATAGGTGGCGGTGCTTCTGCTTCCAGCCGTTTCCTTGATCTTGATCCAAACAGCATCGCGGAAGTGAGCGTGTTGAAAGGTTTGAGCGCAACGGTACTCTATGGAGAAGCCGGTCGTAACGGTGTGATTTTGATTACGACTAAAAACGGTAATACCCAGAACCTGAACAAGAAGATGGAGATTACCGTTGACCAGCAGTTGTTTGCAACCGAAATTGCCTCTTTGCCGGATGACCAGGACTTGTATGGAAACGGTTTCCACAACACGGCTTCAGCGGCGTTCTCCAACTGGGGTGCTCCGTTCAATCAACCTGGCAAGAATGGTTTGGATGCTGCCGGTACAATTTTGCACCCTTACAGCCGCGCCGCACTGCGGGATGCGCTTCCACAATACCAGGGTGCAAGATACCAGTACAAAGCTTATGACAACCTGCAGAACTTCTTTAAGCAAGGTTTTATCAACAACACTTCGTTGAATATTGCTAACCGTCTTAGCAATGGTACTTCGATTAACTTCAACTACGCTTTCAGAGATGAGGATGGTTTTATCGAGACCAGTGAATACACCAAGCACAACTTTGGTTTGGGTATTACGAGCCAATTGGCGAATGGCTTGAAAGTGAATAGCTCTTTCAACTTCGTTACTTCTGATCGCTCGGCACCGCCTTCTGCCATCAGTTTTAACTCCGGTCCTCAGGCCTTTACTTCTCAGTTTTCCAATATTTTCTACACACCAAGAAGTGTAGATTTATTGGGCTTGGAATACGAAGTCCCTGGTACACACGAAAGTATTTTCTATCGTGGTGGTAACGATATCCAGCATCCGATCTGGACGACCAAAAACTCGAAGGAACTGGAAACAATCAACCGTTTCTTTGGTAACATTGCTTTGAATTACGAATTGTCAGATTGGTTGAACATTGGTTACCGCTTTGGTTTGGACGCTTATAGCCAGCAGCAGCAGTCACTCCTTAACAAGGGTGGCCGGGATACGCCGGATGGTTTGATGAATACTTCGAATCGTATCAACATCATCACGGATCACTTACTAAGCCTTTCTTTTGACCGTGATTTGGGCGAGGTATTCAACCTGAACGGTACATTGGGAGCTAATATCCGTCGCGATACACGCGAATCAACTTTCACTAACAGCTCTCAGCAGTTTGTATATGGTTTGTTCCAGCATGATAACTTTATCCAGCACGTGAATTCTACTTCTATTCAGGAAGAAAACTTGCTCGGAGCTTTCTTATCAGCAACCTTGGGGTATAAAAACTTCTTGTACTTAAACGCCCAAGCTCGTAATGACTGGACTTCTACCTTGGAAAAAGGCAATAATACAATCGTGTATCCTTCAGCTTCTGTATCTTTTGTTCCTACCGAAGCTTTTGCTGCTTTACAGGAAAGCAAGATTCTTAACTATATGAAGTTACGTCTTGGTTATGGTACATCTGCTGGTTATCCTGATCCGTATTCTACCAGAAACATCTTGGGTACTTCTACCCGTGTGTTCCAGACTACAGGCGGAACATTGTTGAATACCAACTCCGTAGATGATTTCTTTGGTAACCCTGAATTGAAGCCAGAGTTGCATAAAGAATTGGAAGCTGGTTTGGAAGGTCGTTTCTTCAATAACCGTGTAGGTATTGACTTGTCGTTGTATAGAAAAGTATCCAGCGATCTTATTATCAACTTGAATCTCGATCCATCTACAGGTGGTACTTCAACGATTGTGAATGCGGCACAGATTACCAATAAGGGTATTGAATTGGGTATTGACTTTACGCCGATTCAAACCAACAATTTTAGTTGGACACTCAACGGTAACTTCACTGCTAACGAGCCAACCGTAGATAAACTGCGCGAGGGTATTGAGCAGATCGCATTTGCCGGTTATACCGACTTCGGTAACTTTGCAGTTCCTGGCAGACCTTATGGCGTAATTTACGGTACACCAATTCTGAGAGACGCGAATGGAAACCGTATTACCGCTGCTAACGGCCGCTATGTTGCAGCAGGTGCAATTGCTGAATTGGGAGACCCAAACCCAGATTTCAATATGAACGGTGGAACCACACTTAGTTGGAAAGGCTTGTCATTCAATATGTTGTGGACCTATCAGCAAGGTGGTACTATTATGGCGCATACGCCTTCTACGCTATTGGGTAGAGGTATTTTGCAAGAAACCGATTTCGACCGTTTTGTGCCGGTTATCGCGCCAGGTGTAAATCAGGAAGGGCAGCCGAACAGAACTCAGATTACTTCTACTGACCACTACTGGGAAAACGGTGGGGTATTCAACGACGAAATGTTGGCCTACGATGCTACTTATGTAAAATTGCGCGAAGCTTCTATTTCTTATGTATTGCCTAAGAGCTTGCTGGGCAAGACGCCATTTGGTAATATCACCATCACTTTCTCCGGACAGAATATCTGGTTCAGAGCATTGGGCGTACCAGAAGGCGCTAACTACGATCCTGAGGTACTGAGCCTTGGTGTAGGTAATGGTAGAGGTTTTGAATTTATCAACGTACCGACAGCACGTCAGTATGGTGGTAGCATTCGTTTGACATTTTAATAACCAAAAAGAAGTTTCAGGATGAAAAATATATTTCGATTAGCCCTGGTGGCTACCTTATTCTTTTTTATTTCGGCGTGCGAAAACACCGAGTTGGATTTGTTGAGTGACCCCAACGAAGTGACACCGGAAAACGCTGAATTAAATCTGCTGTACAATAACGTTATGCTGTCTTTCCGCAATTTTGTGGTGAATGCCAGTGGCGAGTTGCAGCCTTATGTGCGTTTGATTGCTTTGGGCGGTGGCGATCTTTATCGCAATGCAGACAACCCAAACAGCTTTGATAACGAGTGGAGTAGTGCTTATTCAGGGGTATTGCCTGATTTGAACTTGATTATTAGCTTGGCTCAGGAAAGCGGACAGAATGTACATGGCGGTTCGGCTAAGATCATGAAAGCTTATGTACTGTTTACTTTGGTAGATATGTTTGGCGATGTACCTTATAGCGAATCTGGGAAAGGGGTAGAATTTCCGAACCCAAAAACAGATTCAGGTGCTGAGGTTTACGCAGCCGCTATCGCTTTGTTGGATGAGGCTATCAAAGATTTGCAAACGCAAGGTGCAAGACCAACAAATGACTTGTATTATGGTGGCGATGTTGTAAAATGGCGCAAATTGGCTAATACGCTGAAATTGCGTGCTTATTTGCAGACAAGACTGGTAAATACCAATGCCAAAGCGCAAATTGATGCCATTATCGCTTCTGGAGAATACCTTACAGCCACTGCTGACGATTTCCAGTTCCCGTATAGCTCCAACCGCGCAAACCCAGATTCTCGGCATCCGAATTATGCGGCTGGTTATGAGACAGGTGGACCTGCTTACCAATCCAACTACTTTATGTGGTCGCTGTTTGGTGAAAAAGCAGTAAAAGACCCAAGAATTCGTTTCTATTTCTACCGCCAAGATGGTAATATCAATGACGAAGACTTCTTTACCTTGGATTGCCGTGGCGCACCAAAACCACCACATTATCCAGAATGGATGCCTTATTGCACGGCTTCTGAAGATGGTTACTGGGGCCGCGATCATGGTAATGACGATGGTATTCCACCAGACAACCTGAAAAGAACCGCTTGGGGTATTTATCCTTCAGGTGGTAAATTTGATGATGATTCTTTCAAAGGTATTGGCAATAGCGGTGCGGACGGAGCAAAAGGTGCTGGTATATATCCATTTATGCTGGCATCTTGGGTGGATTTTATGCGTGCAGAAGCAGCCCTTACACTGGGTACAGCAGGCGATCCACGTGCACTATTGGAAGGTGCTGTGAGGAAGCATATTGCAAAGGTAATCAGCTTTTCCAAGGGTTTATTAAGCATTCCAGCTGCATTCGAGCCAAAGCAAGCGGATATTGACGCTTATGTGGCAGAAGTGCTGAAACTCTATGATGCTGCAGCTACCAACGATGCCAAGTTGAACGTTATTATCAAAGAGTATCATATATCTCTTTACACAAATGGTATTGATGCCTACAACACCTATCGCAGAACCGGCAAGCCGGCGAATATGCAACCAATGCGTGATCCGAATCCAGGTGATTTCCCGCGTTCGATGTGGTATCCATCTAATTTTGTGAACTTGAATGCCAACGCCGATCAGAAAGAATTGACCAAGCAGGTGTTCTGGGATACGAATCCTCCAGGGTTCATTAAGTAATTTGTTAAATAAGTCGTTATTTTTTGAATAAAAATTGGGTAGTATTAATAAAATATATAAAGATTATAAAGAATTGATACTACTCGCATTCAAAATAAATTGAATTTAGCATGAAAAAACTAACGTATATATTAATGGGTTTCTTCCTCATTTTTGCCAGCGCTTGTGAGGAAATCGAAACACCTTTCCCGCAGTTTAAAGACCTGCAGTACGGTGCTTATGCGCGCTTGCTGGGTAGTGTTGGCGGGGAATTTAATTATTTCAACGTAGGAGGGTCTGCTATCTCTTTTGAGGTAGAATTCTACGATGAAAATAAAGGCAAGAATGTGGCTTCCTACTCTTGGACGGTGTCTTTTATTGATCGTGCTAATAATGGCGCGAACAACAAAGCTGCTGTGCCTTTGGTGACGGTTCCTGCTTCTGCTTTTGTAGTGAACGCCAACGGTTTGCCAGGCACAAAACTGACCTTCACCTTCCAGCAAGTCTTGACCGCACTTGGCTTGACTATTGACAAAATCAATGGCGGCGATACGTTTGAATTCCAAGGTACGGTCACCAAGACAGATGGCACTACTTATGGCTTTAGCAATACGGATGCCAACTTGATTAACCAGCCTGCATTTAAGGCGATGGTGTTCTTGCGTCAGAATGTGATTTGCCCGTCGACATTAGCAGGCGAGTATATTGCTACAACAACTGGTACTTCTACTGATCCTTGTTGCCCAACTGAAACTACGCTGGAAAATCAAACTGTTAAGTTGGTATCAAAAGGTAGTGGAAAGTATGAAATTTCCGACTGGTCGGCAGGTCTATACCTGAAGTGGTATGAGGTATATGGCATTACACCTGAGACTAACCTCAAAGCTGAAATCACAGATGCTTGTGGTAAAATCTCCGGTTCTTTTGCTGAGCCATTTGGCACTACGACTACTGTAACCGGTACTTCTAATCCATCTACAGGTACGATTACTTATACCTGGAAGAACGGATATGATGATGTGGCTACTGTTACTTTGAAGAAAAAGTAATTAATTAGTTTTATTATATTACAAATTATAAGGACTCAAGATTTTGTCTTGAGTCCTTGTTGTTTTTACATATAAGTAACAGATTATTTAAGAAAAATTAATATTGATAAGTTTACTTATATTTAAATTATATTTATATTTGGAAAATAATTTTATTCTATAACCAAAAACCGTTTATCATGAAAAGTTTATTGTTGTTCTTAGTCTCTTTATTTATTAGCTCGCTAGCTTCTGATAAAGCGCAGGAGTATTCCCTAGGAACTTGTAATTCCTGTATAGCACCTACTGTTAGTGCATCGCCTCTTTCAAGCTTTTGTGGAACAGGAACTTACGGATGTGATAATTCAAGATACGATTTTGCTTATTTTGCCGATAATAGCGTACACGCTGCAGATGTACCTGGTTGCACTACAGTTACTTCTGCTTCCTATACCATAAGCCTTAGTGGTACGCCATATACTGTTAAACGAGGGAGTTTGAGCTTCACGTTAAATGGGAGTAGCGCTACAGCTTCGCGCTCAGTTTGGGTGGATTTTGATACTTCTGCGGGCTTTGCTGTTGATGTTTGCATGACAGTAGATGTAACTTATCAGGGAGGAAATACTTGTTCTGATACGGAGTGTTATGAGCTTATACTAGATGATTGTTGCCCTTAATTAGAATATGATATAAAATTATAAGGACTCAAGATTATTCTTGAGCCCTTGTTATTTATTATAATATTTATATTATATTCATTAATTGCGCAATTGCAATTCCATATCTTCTAATGCTACGCCCTTCGTTTCCGGCATCATAAAAAAGACAAATAATAATTGTAATACCATCATAAAAGTGAATATCGCAAATACAGCGCCCGCGCCAATACTGCTCATGAGCACAGGAATAAAGGATGGGATGACCGCCGCCAGCACCCAATGCGTAGAGCTACCAAAAGCTTGACCGCCGGCGCGCAAATGATTCGGGAATATCTCGGCAATAAACACCCAGATCACCGTACCCTGCCCGATGGCGTGCGCGGCAATAAATAAAAACAGAAAACCCGGCACCGCTATACCTTTCCAGCCCATAAAAAATGCCATCGAAACCAAGAATAAGGATATAATATAACCAAAAGAATATATATACAGTAATTGCTTGCGCCCTAAGCGATCGATTAGCGATAGCCCGATGAGGGTAAAAATTAAATTCGTAACGCCAATGCCGATACTGCTCAAGAGAGCCGAACTTGCTTCCAATCCTGCCGCTTCAAAAATCCTGGGAGTTAAAAACTTATGAAGAAGCCATTAAAGCGGGGCGGAATTCTGTTTTACTACCTCAGGGCAAGCTATGGCCTGACTATATTTTGGAGATCAGTCCAATCACGAGTGAGGTGGTTTGGGAATGGCATACTTGGGATCATTTAATCCAGGATTTTGATGCTGCTAAAGATAACTATGGGGCAGTAGAAGATCACCCGGAATTGATTGATATAAATTGGGATACGAGTGATGGCCATCCCGATTGGATGCATACAAATGCTATTGATTATAATGCTGAATTAGATCAAATTTTAATCAGTGTACCTACTTTTGGTGAAGTCTGGATTATAGATCACAGCACCACTACGGAAGAAGATGCCGGGCATTCCGGCGGGCGTGTAGGTAAGGGCGGTGATTTATTATATCGTTGGGGCAACCCAGCCACTTATCGGCGTGGTACGGTACTTAATCAAAAATTATTTTATCCACATAATATTCACTGGGTAGATGATTTTTTAGACTCGTCGCACCTACATTATGGTAAGATAGCTGCTTTTAATAATCAGGTTAAACCTAATTATTCTACTGCGGATGTATTTAATCCTTCTTTTGATATGACTGAATGGAAATATCCTTTTATTAATAATATTTACGCGCCCAATGATTTTGATGAAACTTTTATTCATCCTGATACATTTAAATTAGCTTCCGATGGACTTTCCAGTGTACAATTACTTCCCAATTATAATGTATTAATTTGTGTAGGCAGAACCGGCTATTCGTTTGAAATGACTCAAAGTGGGGAGGTTGTTTGGGAATATATCACACCTCTTTTCGGTGGAATGCCAGCCAACCAGGGAACTATTTTGACCAGTAATAACAACACTACTTTTCGATTAAACCGTTATCCTGCGAACTATAGGGCTTTTGAGGGAAAAGATTTGAGTGCAAAAGGCTATATTGAATTGAACCCAAATGAAACATTCTGTACACAAGTAACTTCTATCGAATCTTTAGATATAGAAAAAAACTTTAAAGTTTATCCTAATCCAGCCCAAAGACAGATCAACATTGAATGGGCAGGAGGGCAGGAAACAGAGGTTCAAATCCTTGATCTTTTCGGAAGGAAAATCAAGGATTTTATATTGAAAAATGAGCGCCAAACAATCAGTATGAATGATATGGCAGCAGGTATTTATTTTATTCAATTTGCTTCGGGGATGGTAAAGAAAGTAATAATTCAAGATTAATTTTAAGTCATTCCAAGTTTTATATAAAATTATTTATCAAATATCAAAACTTGGAATGACTCCTATTATTGCTTATTACCACCTACTTCCCTTTGGGGCGCTTCCAGCGAACAGGAGCAGCAGGTTCGGGCTTCAGCTCTACTCCTTCGGTTTTCAGGAGCTTTAATGCTTCTTCCACTGCGCGTTCCAGTTGAGGATCGCCACCTTTAATAACTTTCGCAGGGTCTTGCAATACCGTAATATCGGGTGCAATACCTTCGCCCTCTACTGCCCATTTGCCATCGGCATCATAAAAACCGCCACGCGGGGCTACCATGCGCCCACCGTCGATGAACGGAGGCGTATCCCAGGTGCCCACGAGACCACCCCAGGTGCGTGTACCTACCAAAGGGCCAATATTCATATCTTTGAACAAATAAGGCAGGAGGTCTCCACCAGAGCCTGCGCGTTCGTTTATCAGCATCACTTTCGGGCCCCAAATACCCGACATTGGCGTCGTAAATGGGCGATGATCGTTGGCATTGCTATTGAAGTAGCCACGCAATTTGCGCGCCATGATGTCCACGATATAATCCGCTGCCGAACCGCCACCGTTGTTACGTTCGTCAATCACAGCGCCCTTCTTGTCCTGCTGCGCAAAATAGTAACGATTAAAATAAGTATAGCCGGGATTTCCGGTATTTGGTACGTACACATAAGCGAGTTTTCCACCTGATAATTCGTTGACCTTGAGGCGATTATGCTCGATCCAGTCGCGCTGGCGAAGTTGGTTTTCATTCGAAATCGGAACGACGGTTACCATTTTGGCATCATCCAGCGAGGTGGTAGAATTGACTTTAATTCTGACCTGTTTACCAACCGTACCTTCCAACAAGCTATAAGGATTCGTTGGCGCTTTAAGCGCTACACCGTTGATTTCCAGGAGGTAATCGCCTTCCTTAATATTGATACCCGGGCCAGAGAGTGGCGCATTTAAACCTGGATTCCAGTTTTCGCCAGTGTAAATCTTTTTGATTTTATAAAAACCGTTCACCTCCTCCAAATCCGCGCCCAGCAAGCCAATTGGGATATTTTTCACATCCGGGAAATCGCCACCACTCACATAGGAGTGCCCAATAGCAACCTCGCCGCTCATAATGTCCACCACGTAGTTGAGGTCGGTGCGGTGACGCACTTGACTGACCCAGGGACTGTACCATTTATAGACATCATCCCAGGGCGCGCCGTGTACATTATTCACATACAAAAAATCACGCATATAACGCCAACCCTCTTTGAAAATCTGATGCCATTCTGCTTGCGGGTCAATCTTTATTTTTAAATCCAGATTTAATTTGCCATCGCCTGATTTTGCTGTACCTCCATCCGTTTTCACGACACCCCAAGTGCTACCACTCCGGTAAAGTAATTGTTTGCGATCCTGCGAAACCGAAGCGGATTGCAGGGGCTTTAAAAATTCGATGGTTTTGCGATCTTTGAAACTATAACGGTGAAGGGTGAAGCCTTGTTGATTGGGAACGCTTTCCCAATAGAAAACATGATCTTTTGGTCCTGCAACTAAACCCTGATAATCACGCGACGGTACATCAATGGCAATGATGCGTTGAGCCAAGCCATCTAAGTCAATCTTAACAACGACTGAATCTTTCTTCTCTTTGCCATTACCATTTTCTTTCTTGGCTTCTTCTTCGTCACTCTTCGGCGCTAAGGGCGAAGGATCATCTTTGGATAAAACTATACAATACAAGCCGCGCGTCGTTTCATGTTCGTAGGAACTCATATCCAGCCAGCCCGTATTCAGACCAAAATCGGTACTGGCGAGGAAATACAAATACTTACCACTTTCGTCCCAATCGGGTGAAATACAATCCGCCAAGCCATCGGTAAGCTGTGTATTCTTGCCTGTTTCAACATGATGAACAAAGATCGCTTTGAACTGATTGTCGAGCAAACGCGCATAGGCAATCCACTTGCTATCAGGCGACCACACAGGATTCATGCTACGATTAGGATGCGCGTAACGCTCTGTATCTACTTTTTTGATGGCGCTATTAGAAATGGTCACATTCCAAAGATTATAATCGGTGTCTGTAAAAGCGATGTACTTTCCATCGGGCGACCACGCAGGCCGGAAGAAGAAAGTCGGATTGGGAATCGAGATCGTTTTTTTATTCTGACCGAACTGATCGGCAATCGTCAATTGATACTCGCCGCTCGTATCAGAAAACCAAGCAATTTGTTGCCCATCGGGCGACCAGATCGGAGCGCGATCAGCGGCACCTGAAGATTGCGTAATATTACGCCAATCGCCTTCTTCCTTTGGTACCGTGAAAATATCGCCGCGATATTCAAATAAAGCCCGCTTGCCGGTGGGCGATAACGAAGCATTTTGTAATTGATTGGCAGACACATCTTCCCAGCGTGGCCGCGCCCAATTGAAATCACCTTGTACATTGATATTCAGTTGTTTTGCTTTGCCCGTTTTAGGATCAAGCAGATGCAAATAACCACCTTGTTCGTACACAATGCGATCCTTGCAGGCATCTAAGCTTTTTACATCAAAATCCTTGTGAAAGGTGATCTGTTTTAGCTCATTATTTTTTGGATTAAAAGTCCAGATATTATTGGCATAATCGCGTTCTGAGAGGAAATAAACCGTACCATCATACCAAACCGGATCGGTGTGTCGCTCGCGGTCGGGCTGTGGCGTTTGCTTGAGTTCGTGGGTTTTTAAATCTACAATCCAGATAGATTGCGCCTGCCCGCCACGATAATTGCGCCACTCAGGATCCCAAAAAGTGATGGGCGTATAAGCCAGGTATTTTCCATCTTCCGAAATCTCTCCAAAAGCGACTTGCGGTACTACCATTGCCTTAGGCAAGCCACCATTCATGCCGACGGTATAGAATTTTACGATCTTGGTAGGCACGCCTTCGCGCGAAGATTGAAAAACAACTTCTTTTCCATCGGGTGTCCAACCTTGTACAATATCTTGCGCAGGATGCCAGGTCAGGCGCTTGGGCTCGCCACCATTGACGGGTATCACGTACACGTCCGTATTTCCATCGTATTGTCCTGTGAAAGCGATCATTTTACCATCGGGTGAAAAATGCGGGTAACTTTCAGTTCCTTCGAAGCTCGTCAGGCGTTTGGCATCGCCGCCATCGCGATTTACGATCCAAATATCATCTGCATAAACAAAAGCGATGAATTGGTCACTGATGGTCGGTTGGCGCAGTAATTGCGTGCCTTGGGCTAGAAGAAATTCTGTACTCAATAATAAAGTTAGGGTAAATAGTGCGTTGATTTTCATACTGCAAAATGGGTTTTTGATGCTGGAAAAGCACAATTTAAGAACGGGAAAAGAAAAACAGAAGAAAATAGCTGGATATTCCTTCTTGGGGAGGCAGAACGCATTAATAACCATCAAAATCTTCCATGATTTTGAAATAAAATAGGGAAGATTATTAATAAAACAAAACTATCCCACAGAATGCTTACCGCGACTGGGCCTTTGGACGATCTGATGGAATAAATCTTCTGCGGAGAAACCTTCTTCTATATCGTCGTCATCATAAGCGTCGCCATTTTCCACGTGCAAGCGCGCATTAATAATATCATATTCGGTTTCATCATATTCGTAGATGGACCAACGTCCCCACTTATATTCCAAAGCGGTAAGGCTTTCTACCCAATCGCCGGAATTCAGGTAAATAATTTTTTTATCCTTCGTGTCCACCGTGCGCATTTGCGGGCGATGAATATGTCCACATACCACGTAATCATAGCCTTGCTCGGCAGCAAGTCGGATGGCGGTATCCTCGAAATCATCTACAAATTTGATGGCTTCTTTTACACTATATTTCACTTTTTTGGCGAAAGACATTTTGGGCATTCCCATCATGTGGCGGATTTTATTTACCCAGCGATTCACTAAAATTAAATAATCATAACTTTTACCGCCTAATTTTGAAATAAAAGGTGAATATTTTATAAATACATCAAAAACATCCCCATGAAAAATCCAATAATTTTTATCCTTAAGCTTGAGTACTAATTTATCACGTAGGTGAATATTGCCAGAAGAAAAATCAGAATAGCGGCGCAGCGCATCATCATGATTGCCGGTGATATAATAAACTTTGGTGCCGCTGGCAGCCATTTTCAAAATGCGCTGGATCACTTGCATATGCTCTTTCGGGAAGTAGCGCTTGCGAAATTGCCAAATATCAATAAAATCACCATTGAGGATCAGCGTACCGACC
>JANRME010000186.1:0-22145 GCA_033761835.1 Saprospiraceae bacterium | reverse complement strand
CTTTTTAGCATCTTTCGACTTGGACTTGATTTTATCAAACATAAACTGCTCAACTTTTTGAGCTTATTTTTTGAAATTGGACTTTTGTCCTGTACTTAATAATAAAATATAAAGTTTAAAAAATAAGGCTTGGTGAACTTTTCAGGTTTACTAAGCCTTATTTGCATATTTTTGTTTGTAACTTGCGCTTCTTGTTACAAAAGTGTTATTTTACGATTTTAGAAAAGCAGCAGAATTATCGGTAATTTGAAATAAGCTATGGGTGTTGTCATTTCTTTACTCAATCATAAAGGCGGCGTTGGAAAAACCACCAGTGCGATCAATATCGGCGCGGGAATGGTGGAATTAGGTAAAAGGGTGCTGCTGGTGGATCTTGACCCACAAGCGAATCTCACGCTTTCCTTAGGAATTCCTCGTCAACCCGTTACCATTTATGAAGCTATTCGCGGAGAATCAGAGTTGAAACCGGTACGGGCTAAAGAAAATCTTGATATTGTGATCTCCACACTCGATCTTTCTGGTGCAGAAATGGAGTTGATCAATGAGGCTGGGCGCGAGCAGATTCTACGAGAATTATTCGAGCCAATGCGCGAAGAATACGATTTTATCATCATTGATTGCCCCCCGTCGTTGGGATTGCTAACACTCAATGCCCTTACGGGTAGTGATTATGTGATTATTCCTTTGCAAACGGAATTCCTTGCGATGCAAGGCCTGGCAAAAATCAAGCAGGTGATCCAAAAAGTAAGATTGCGCTTGAATAAAAAACTGGAAATCGCTGGAGTGATGGCAACGATGTACGATCATCGAAAGGTACTCAACCGTGATGTAGTGGATACAATTAAGAAATATTTTGGCGACTTGGTGTTTGAAACGATGATCCGCGATAATGTGGCCTTAGCCGAAGCGCCTTCCCAGCGAAAGGATATTTTTGATTATAATCCTTCCAGCTCTGGGGCAGAAGATTATCTGGCTTTGTGTAAGGAGGTTTTGGCGCGTATTGAAAATGGTTTTGCATCTACGTCCAGTGAATTTGGCAGCACAGCTACGGCAGAGGAGTAGGGTTGGAAATTGGGAAATTTTGATATTGGGAATTGTAATATCAAATTGTGAGCAGAAAAAAATTTGTAGAAGATTTCGGGAAATTATTTGGCGATGAGGATGCGGACATCCTATCGGAAGGATCCGTATTGTTATCGGGGAGAAGTAATGAAGAACGGAAACGCAGCCAGGCGAAGAGCCGTGCCGCACACGGGAAGAATTTTGCCTCCGATTTGGAAAGTTTCTTAGAAGAAGCTTTTGAAGAATCGTTTGAAGAGCATTTTCAGAATGAAAGCAAGCCTCCACAAATAGAGTCGCAAATCAAAAAACACAACCGCCGCCCTATGAGCGGTTTGGATGGACTCATTCGCAGTACGGTTGAGCCGAGCAGCATCGAGCTTCACGAGCTACCTACTCGTCGTGTCACCTTGGTTTTTGACAAAAGAAAACTCGACAAGCTTAAAACAATCGCTCGCTTAGAGCGTACTTATCTAAAGGATATTATTGATGACATTGTAGAAGAATATCTGGATTCCTACGAAACCGATAAAGGTGAGCTTCGCTAAGTTGGTGTTGTCAATTTCCGTCAAATACCGATTGTTTTTAAAGTTGAATCCCCGACCACATGAAACGCTATCTTCCTATCTTATTATTGATTTGTAGCCTGTTTCCGCAATCGCATTACGCTCAGGATACGCTTACTGTCCCTTCTTCGCATCGTCGCCCAAAAGTTGGCTTAGTATTGAGCGGCGGCGCAGCCAAAGGCATTGCCCATATCGGCGTACTCAAAGTATTAGAAGAAGCTGGCATTGTGCCTGATTACATTACCGGCACCAGCATGGGTAGCATCATAGGAGGCTTATACGCCATTGGTTACTCAGCGAAAACTATGGAAGAATTGATTTTAGCGCAGGATTGGGACAAAGTACTCAGCGACCGCATTCCACTCAACGAGGTAGTTTTTGAAGAGAAGCCCTTTTTTGAAAACGCTTTATTAGAGTTGCCTTTTGAAAAATGGAAAATCAAGGTTCCCAGCGGATTAATTCATGGACAACAAATTAACAGCCTACTTACAAAGCTAACCTTATCGGCACATACAATTCAACATTTTCATGATCTACCCATCCCCTTCGAATGCGTCGGATCGGACATCATCCAAGGGTTATCTGTTCCACTTCGACAAGGATACCTACCAGATGCGATGCGCGCCAGTATGGCAATTCCCACCGTTTTTACGCCAATTGTCAAGGATTCTTTATTATTAGTGGATGGTGGATTGGTACACAATTTCCCAGTATCGGAAGTGAAAGCGATGGGCGCTGATATTATCATTGGCATCTATACTGGCGCACGGAGGGCCGATGTAGAAAAACTAAACTCTTTGACAGGGATTGTCACTCAATCGGTATTTTTGTTAGGTATTCAGGATGCCGAGCGAGAAGCGAATCTTTGTGATATTTACATCGAACCCGATTTGGATTATTATGCCGCCCAGGATTTTAAAAAAGCCGATTCGATTATCGTGCGAGGAGAACGCGCTACGAGAGCAAAATTTGCCGAACTCAAAGCATTAGCCGATTCGCTCAACCGCTTGGGACCGCCGCCCTCTATTGCAGTGCTTCCTCGCATGGACAGCATTTGGATAGATAGAGTGGAAGTGGAAGGCAATTCAGAATTCAGTGGAGTAGAAATTAGCAACGAATTTGGTTTGCAACCAGGCAAAATCACTACACCCGAAGAATTAGCAAATTGTATCAATAATCTATATGGTACGAATTATTTTCGGACGGTTGATTATCGTTTAAAAAAAGTAGCGGATATCAATGCTTTGGTGATAAAAGTGCAAGAAAAGTCGCCGGGTATGCTTAAAGCGGCAATCCATTACGATAGCTATTCAGAGGCTGGCTTTCTATTGAATATGACCTTGCGCAATTGGCTGATGCCCTCTTCGCGCCTTATGGTAACAGGCAAAATCACCGGCAACTATCGGCTCAGTTTTTCATTATTAAAATACCTCGACAAGATCAAGAAGGCTTCGTTGTTTGTTAATTTGCAGTTTAACCGCGACAAAATCCCTATTTTCCGCAATGGCATTAGAAACGAAGAATTTAGTCTTTTAGATGCGCCGTTTGATATTGGCATTCAAAAGCGATTGGGCAAAAATGCGATGATTGGGATGGGCTTTCAACGGGAACAAATTCGTTTTCGCCCGCTGACGGGTACAGATCTTCAATTTGAACGGGTTTCTTATCGCAATTATAATGTTTTTGGCTTTTATCAATTGAATACCTTAGATCGGAACATTTTGCCTACCAAAGGCACTATTTTTTCTTTAGAACTGAAATACTTGCGCAATAACCGATTCGATGTTGACAACCTTCCTGGGCAAACTCCCATACCTGGGGATTCTATTTTTGCATTTGATCCTTATAGCAAATTAACGCTTTATTCGAAAAGCTATATCAAGCTGCATCGCCACGCTTCGATCACGTTGACGCCCTTTCTCGGTATTACTTTTAACCCTAACAATACCTTCGGCGACTTTTTCCTCTTAGGATCACCGGATGCACTCAATCGGCGGGCATTACCGTTCCATGGATTGAATCCAAATGAAATTGTGACCCAGAGCATTTTAGGGGCAGGCATTGGTTATCAACATTTTATACGTAGCAATTTAATGATAGCCGTTGATGCGAATGCAGCATTTTATACCCAGCCCAATGTGCTGCGCGACGACTTTGGGAATATGAATTACCAGACGATCATTGGCGGAGGTATTTCTGTGAGCTACAACTCTTTTATTGGTCCGGTAAAACTTTCACTTGCTGTTCCGTTCTACGCAGAAGGCGATGTACGAGACAAATTGCGTACCTACATCATTCTTGGGCATCGTTTTTAAAGAATAGCTGACTTCTTAAGGTTGGTCGGAAAAAAAAGGCATTTTATCAATAGTTTTTTGCAACCCTTTATTTTTCGAATCATCTTTGCAATAAGAAATCACAATTTTTTAATTAAACCCGATTGATTTATGAAGTATTTAAGTCTATTGCTGGCTTTGTGCCTGGCAATTAGTGTCCCTACATTTGTATCAGCACACAATTTCACTGTTGAACCACAAGTAAATGTCAATGTAAAGACGGTAAAGGAAAGAACCGTTGAAATTTCACTTTTCAACCTACAACAAGAACGTACCAGTATTTCGATCCAATCACTGGACGGCGAAACAACGTATTTTAAAAATGTAATCAAAGATCACAACGGCTATCGCAAAAGACTGAATCTCAAAGATCTTGCTTTTGGGCGATACTTACTCGTAATAGAGCAAAACGGTAAAAAAATGCAGCAAGTAATCGTTTTGGATGAAGAAAATGGGATGCTGCTCTCGGATGTAACGAAATAAGATGCAAAACTAGTGAGAGATACTTTTGTATAAGGCCTTCGACTAAGCAAGTTGAAGGCTTTCTTATTTTGTTTACACTTTTTCAATAATGGTAGCATAACCCTGCCCGACTCCAATGCACATGGTTACTAAGGCGTAGCGTTTATTTTGCTGGTGCAATTCTATTGCTGCTGTTTGCAAAATGCGCGTACCACTCATGCCCAGCGGATGCCCCAGCGCAATGGCGCCGCCATTAGGATTAATTCTTGGATCATCATCTGCAATTTCCCATTTACGCGTGCAGGCAAGTACTTGTGCAGCAAAGGCCTCATTAATTTCAATAATATCCATATCTTCCAAAGTCAAGCCAGCTTTTTTCAAAGCTTTTTCAGAAGCAAGAACCGGCCCAATGCCCATAATGCGCGGCTCTACTCCAACTACCGCAGAAGCAACAATCCGAACCAAAGGCTTTAGATGAAAGCGTTTCAAGGCTTCGCCGGAAGCGACGAGCATTGCCGCTGCCCCATCATTTAATCCGGAAGCATTTCCAGCCGTCACCGTACCCCCATCGGTTTCTTTTTTGAAAGCGGGTTTTAATTTCGCAAGGATTTCAATAGTCGTATCGGGTTTTACAAATTCATCCTGATCAAACAGGATTGGATTGCCTTTACGTTGAGGAATTTCTACAGGGACAATTTCTTTTGAAAATCGTTGATTTTGCTGGGCTTTTGCTGCTTTTATTTGCGACCAATAAGCGAATTGATCTTGATCTTCCCGACTGATATTGTACAATTTTGCCAAATTTTCAGCGGTTTCGCCCATAGCCTCTGTGCCATACAATTCTTGCATTTTGGGGTTTACAAATCGCCAACCGAAGCTGGAATCATACATTTTTGCATCATTCCCAAAGGCTTGAGAAGATTTGGAGATCACCCAGGGACCACGGGTCATATTCTCTACTCCACCTGCGATAAACAAATCTCCATCGCCCGCCAAAATCGCCCGATGTGCCTGAATAACTGCCGACATGCCAGACGCGCAAAGCCGATTCACCGTTTCTCCCGGAACACTGAAAGGTAGTCCCGCCAGCAACAATGCCATCCGCGCCACATTCCGATTGTCTTCGCCAGACTGATTGGCGCAGCCCAGAATTACATCGTCATAAGCTTCGCCAGGAATTTCAGGGTAGCGTTCAATCAATTTTTGTATAACCAAAGCCGCCAGATCATCGGTACGAACGGAAGCTAAAGTACCGCCGAACTTACCAATGGGCGTTCGCACAGCATCAACAATGAATGTTTCCTTCATAATTTGGTAATATTTGGCAATAGATTTTAGATTTTTTCTAATACTTCGCGCGTGCGCTCGTTTTTCAAATCGCCTGTATTGACAGTACTTGCAGGCTCAAACAATAAAATATGCGCTTCTTGCTCAGCTACTGGCCGATGCTCTACTCCGCGCGGTACTATGAGAAACTCACCAGTTTTTAAAAGGATATTTTTATCTCGAAACTCCATGATAAATTCGCCATTCACGACTAAGAAAAGCTCGTCTTCATGATCGTGCTTATGCCAGACAAATTCGCCTAGAATTTTAACCAGTTTGACGTGTTGCCCATTCAATTCACCTACCAACCGTGGATTCCAGTGATCAGAAAAAAGCGAGAACTTATCTTGAAGATTAACTTTTTCGGTAGGCATGATTTGGATGGTTTTAGATTATCCGATGATTTTCATTTTTTGCATCAGGAAAGTGGCGTTTCGGTTCTTGGCAGTGCCGGATTTTAATTTATAATCAAAATGCAAATCCCCATTTTCAATAACACTTTCAAAGCATAAATTGCCCAATTCCGAAGGAAAATCCTGCTCCATTTTTGACAATTCAATATCGTGCGTCGCCAACAACCCGATACAACCCAAGTCAACCAATCGTTTCACCAATTCTTGACTACCATATAATTTATCATCCGAATTCGTACCACGCAGCACTTCGTCCAATAAAACCAGGGCTTTTGAATCTTTTTCCAATGCTTGCAAAATTTCCTGCAAACGCCGTAATTCTGCATAGAATGTTGACACATGATCTTGTAAAGAATCCGATTGTCGCAACGAGGAATGAATTTCCAAAGGGCTGCACTCAAAATAAGTTGCACACACCGGCGCTCCGCAGCGCGCCAGCAATACATTCACACCGACCGTACGCAAAAAAGTACTCTTGCCGGACATATTAGAACCGGTTACAATATATAATCGCTTTCCTTTGCCAATTGAAAAATCATTGCTCACACATTCCTGTGCAGGGATGAGCGGATGCGCCAGGTCTTTAGCTTCGATAAAAGGCTGATTTTCAATAAGATTTGGTACGATATATTCAGGATGATTAAATTGAAAAGTAGCTAAAGAATTCAGCATTTCCATTTCTGCGATGGCGTTGAGCCATTTTCGGAGTTGATTTTTATTGCGCAGTTTCCATTTTTCAAGCCATAAGACGCATTGAATATCATACATGATCGCGCCGGTGAGCAGAATGTAAACAATGGCATTTAATCTTTGGTCAAAAAAACGAGCAATCGTATCCAGTTTCTTTAATTCCCGATGCGCTTCTTTAGTATTATGATATGCTTTTTGTAATATTTCTGATTGAAATGAATTTTTATTTATCAAATTAAATAATTCTGCAAAAACGCTCAAGGATTCTACATTTCTGGAAATGGCAGCGTGAATATTCTTGATTTTAAAAGCAAAAATGCCCGGTAAAGCAAAATTGAGGAAAAAGAAAAATGTAATAATGGAAATATTTTGGAATGTAATTCCCAAGATTAAACCCAGAAAAAATAAGGCCGGCATCAGGATACGCGCCATCCGAATAAAGCGCTGATGATACAATTCCGGTGGACTTTCTACCCAAGTCAATAGCTGCTCATAATCTGGTGCATTGCTACGTGTGCGCAAAGCTTGTGCCAAAAATGCTTGTCGAAACTCGATTTGTTTAGTTAATTCCGCAACTGCAAACTGCTGATTTTTAATTATTTGAATATCTTTTAAAGGCTTTATCAAAAGATTTGCCAATTGTTTTTCACCAAGCTCGGTAGCTGCGCGATTGAGTAAATGAAAAATAGAGCGCGACCCAAAAACATCCAAATCGAGTAAATAACGCTCATCGCTATGAAAACGGGCGCCATCATTTAAAAAAGAAGGCTGATGCTGTAGTACTTGGAGTTCATTTTCATTGATGCGAATGAGATTACGCTTGAGCTCCCGTTCATCAAAAAATTTGATATGACGCTTGACTAACCATAAAAAAAATATTAAAAGTACAAAAGCAATTACCAGCCAGGCATATTGATAGCCCAGCCTGAAAAACAGGTAAATAGAAGCACCAAAGCCCAGAAAAGTGAGTAACCGCGCCCAACCCAGCCAAAAGATTCGGGTATTTAAATTATGATGTAAATGCGTGTAATATTGTTTTCTTATCGTATAAAATTCGTTGATGTTCATACTCAGTGGTCAATCGCTAGAGCTTACATTTACTGAATTTTTAAAATTTAGTAAATGTAAATCTGGAGTTAATGAAGGTATTATTTTTCAGGAAATGAGAAATCAATCTCTGTATTGTCGCCGATATTCAGGCTATGTTTCATACCGGTGATCGCGGTGTCGTTGCCGACCACCGAATGATGTAATATTACTTCTCGAAGCGAAGCGTAATTCCCTATAATTGAGTCTTTTACAATGGCATTAGTAATTTTAGCATGATTGCCGATCGTCACGTGCGGGCCAATAATCGAGTTCACAATTTCGCAGTCCGTTCCAATTCTCACCGGATGAATGATAATGGCGCTATCGAATTCTGCCAAATCCGTAGGCGCGTAACCCTCGCGGTCGAGCAGAATCGCATTGGTCTGGAGCAAAACTTCCCGCTTGCCGCAATTGAACCAATTGTCAACCGTAATGGTACGAAATTGTACCCCTTTTTCAATCATGCGCATGAGCGCGTCGGTGAGTGGGTATTCCTCTTCGGTGCGGATTTGATTTTTTATATTAAAATCTAAAGCTTCACATAAAAGATTGACTTCCTTTATTTTATAAAAACCAACCATCGCCATATCAGATTTCGGAATCTTTGGCTTTTCTACTACCTTGCACACCGTCCCATCTTCATTATATTCCACTACTCCAAACTGACGCGGATCTGGAACTTTTTTTACACCTAGGCAAGAACCTGGAAAAGCGATCACTTTTTGAAAATCCACATCTACAATAATATCTCCGAAAAAGATAATTACTTCATCCGCGCCTTTCCAAGCGTCGCGGGCGATCCAAATGGCATGGGCCGAGCCAAGGCGCTCTTCTTGGGTCACAAATTCTTTTTGCAGATTAGGGTAGGCTTGTTCAACATAATCTCTGATTTTTTCACCCAAATAGCCAATGATAAATACAAATTCATGGACGCCTACTTCCATTAATTGATCAATGATAAAGGAAATAATGGGTTTGCCCGCCACAGGAATCAGCGGTTTGGGTTGCGTATAAGTCAACGGGCGAAGTCGGGTACCGGCACCGGCTACTGGTATAATGGCTTTCATGGTAGTGTTGTCGTAAAATTTGAGGGCAAAGTATTACCGCAAATCCACTCTAAGGTAAATAGATTTTGCAAAAGTACAGTAGAAATGCATTTTTCCTTGACAAATAAGATGCTTCCTTTTGTTTTGGTTTATTTATTTTGGCCTTATCTGAAAATTAAGCATTTATCTTATGAACAAAGGCAAATTGTATCTTATCCCCACACCGCTTGGTGAAAATGGAATGCAAACCATCCCGCCTTATGTGGTCGCTATTTTGCAAAATCTGGAAGTGCTCATCGCCGAACGCGCCAAAACGGCCCGCCATTTCATCAAAGCAGTATGCCCAGGGAAGTCGCTCGATTTAACGATTCACGAACTTAATAAACATACACCTCAACAGGAAATAAGCAGTTTTCTTGCTGCTGCTGAAAATGGCCAAGATATTGGATTGATGTCGGAAGCAGGCGCGCCTGGCGTGGCAGATCCTGGCGCGGTTGTGGTATGGCTAGCGCATCAGCGTGGCATAGAAGTCGTGCCGCTTGTCGGGCCGTCCTCTATTTTATTGGCTTTGATGGCATCGGGCATGAATGGACAATCCTTTTGTTTTCATGGTTACCTTTCGCCTAAGAAGCCCGAGTTGGAAAAGGATTTGAAGCGCCTGGAGCAGCTTTCCGCAAAATTAGATCAGACCCAAATTTTTATCGAAGCACCGTATCGCAACAGCGGCGTGGTAGAGGCAGCCTTTAATGCTTTGTCACCCGCCACCAAATTTTGTATTGCAGTAGATTTAACCTTGCCCACCGAATGGGTAAAAACGCATACGATGCAGGAGTGGCTGACTGCCGAGCTTCCTGAACTGCACAAGCGGCTCGCCATTTTTTTATTATACGCACGCTAAGCCCCTAATTTTGGGGATTGATCATTATTTAGAAATTATCCAAATTATCTTCCAAAATTTCAATTGACAAAATGCTGACACATACAGACAAGCATTCCTATAATTTTGTGCCATTACTCAACCCCAGCAACCAAGAAAAACAATAAATAATGTTAAGCGATCTAAAAATTCTCACGGTTACTCATAAGTCGGCGAGCCTCAAGGAAGTAGGAGATTTTGTTATCAAACCATCCGATGACTTTCCTTTGCAATCGCAGTTGGAAAATTTGAAAGAAGTAGTCGAATTAAAAGAGTTATTATATATAGCCACCTGTAATCGAGTGATTTATTTTTTTGTCTCAAAATCCGATCTCAGCGTTTCTTTTACTACCCGCTTTTTTCAATATATCAATTCCTATTTAAATGAAAATCGTATCGCTGTGGCCGTTCAATCGCTTGAAGGCAGCGCTGCCATTGCCCATTTGTACGAAGTAGCAGCCTCCATTGATTCATTGGTAGTCGGTGAGCGCCAGATTCTGGGGCAACTCCGCGAAGCTTACGATCAATGCCACGCCTGGGGTTTGACGGGGGATACGATTCGCTTGGCGTTTCAGCAAATGGTTGTGGCTGCGAAAGAAGTATATGCTCGGACGCGCATTGGCGACAAGCCGGTGTCGGTGGTTTCGCTGGCGGTGCGCAAAATGCTGTCTACCCATTTACCAAAAGACGCGCGTATTCTATTGATCGGCGCGGGACAAACCAATGCTTTGGTTGCAAAATTCCTGGCTAAACAGGAATTTACCAAGGTGACCGTTTTCAATCGCAGCCTCCAAAAAGCAGAAGAATTAGCAAAATTACTTGGGGGAAAAGCAAATACGCTTACAAATATCTTTGAATATAAAGAAGGTTTTGATTGTTTGTTTGTTTGCACAGGCGCGACCGATCCGATTATTCAACCCGAATTATACAAGCAATTATTACAAGGTGAAACCGATACCAAAATCGTGATTGATCTTGCCATTCCGCACAACGTAGCGCCAGAAGTGATTGAAAATTATAATATTCAATACATTGAAATAGAAGGCTTACGTACGCTTGCACAAGAAAATCTCGCATTCCGCGAAACAGAAGTGGAAAAAGCCCGCCAAATCCTTGCGAATTATGTAGCGGAATTTCCAACCTTATTCAAGCAGCGCCAATTGGAACGCGCCATGAGCCGCGTACCCGAAGAAATCAAAGCCGTGAAAGCCAAGGCGCTTAGCGAAGTCTTCCGCAAAGACTTAGAACAACTCGATGCCTCTACCCGTGAGCTACTCGAAAAAATGCTCACTTACATGGAGAAAAAATGTATCGCCGTGCCCATGAAAGTGGCGCGGGAGATGGTGGGGTGAAGAATTACTTCCCAGCCGCTTCCTTAATCTTCTTTTCCAATTCATACTCATCGCCAGGCACGTAGCCGGAGTGCGCATACACCACATTTCATAGGAGACTTCAAGAATAGACTTGATTATTCCCGGCAATTGGCTTATCTTGAGGTTACTTTTCAGCTTTTAATTATTATGATATGCTGACTATTCAAGGTATTTATGATGGAGATAAATTTGTAGCGCTGGAAAACTTCCCTTCCGATAAGCGTTTCAAGGTTATCATTACTTTTTTGGAAGAAGTCGATGAGGAGCAGGAAATTCGCAACTTTACGGCGCAAACCAATGCACTCCAGTTTTGGGAAGATGAGCGGGAGGATATTTATCAAGATTATTTGGATGCTGCCCGATGATGACCGGAGCCCTGATTTTGCTGCCCTTCCCTTTTGCAGAACTGACCAATGTGAAAGTTCGTCCCGCAGTTGTGATCTGTCAAACCAAAGATTTTTTATCAGGATTTGGTCGTTTGTGCGATCAGCTCTGTTGTTCCCACCTCCTTGAGTGAAAATGAAATTATGCTACAACCCGACGCAGAAAATAATTTGCGAAAAACCTCTGTACTCAAAGTAGATCGAATTGTAACAGCGAAAAAGGAAAACGTCATTAAAGAACTCGGAAAATTAAATGATAAGGATCTAGCTATCTTTAAACAAAAGTTTCAGGACTTGATTGAATAAAAATTGCTCTCCTTACTCCCGCTACGAGGATATCACCGATATTACTACCTTTTAAAAATTGAAACAAATAGACCATGCTTACTGTCTGCAACATTTGGAAAATTTTAGGAAGTATGTGCAGGGGCAGGGATTGGAGATTTGAATTTTAAATTCTAAAAAATGTGTAAAGACTGCTACTTGGTTGAAAGTGAAGGCTTTGAATCGCAAAAACAATTTCAAGAATTTGATTTAGATTTATTAAAAAAGATACATAATACCAAAACTATGGAGAGGATGGAAGATTTTTCTAAATTATACAAACAATTGCGTATAAACTTATCAGAAACCTACAAATGTAAAGTATGCAACGAGATTTGGCATTTATCAGTTCCTAGTGGTTCATGGATCGGATTTTTTAAAAAAGCAACAACTTAAAACCTAATTACACTAAAATAAAGTCATGAATACTCATTAAAATGCCATACACCATTGTTAATCAATTTATTACAAACTGCTTGCTGATTACTTTTGACTGCCTACTTATATCACTACTTCCCAGCCGCTTCCTTAATCTTCTTCTCCAATTCATACTCATCGCCAGGCACGTAGCCGGAGTGCGCATATATTACATTGCCCGTTGCATCCACAAGGAAAGTCTGCGGGATCGTCTGAAAATTCAAAGCGGTTTTTAATTGCTGATTGGCATCAGAGAGGATGGTGTAAGGCCAGCCTTTGGTTTCGACCATCGGGCCGGAGTGATAAAGTATTGTTTTTGCGCAAGATTAGCAGAGATATTATTCAAAACTTTTAATTTTAAACAAACGTAAGTTATGGCTAAAAATAGCCCGTCAGGGCTTATAGATCGGTAGAAGAAATAAGAAATCTCCGTGCTTGCTACGTTAGGAGCTTAACTACGGGCGGTTAAGTTCCTAAAGGAACACGAGCAATACCTTGCATCATGGCCACCGATGTTAAACGCCTAAAGGTGTAGTGCTGCATTTTAATCCCAAACTATTTATAACTATTTATATTTCAGTTATTTATTATGGATCTTATTCGTAATTCATGTTAAACAAGCTCTTTGTATAAAACAGAACTGCGTTTCATATCATAGCGATAATGTCTATACAATCGGGAAAGTTTCCAGGGAAGGGTTTCGCAATCATCCGACAATTTATTCGAGTCTGCTTCCCGAAGTGGGGGCAGAAAGCTATTTTTGTTCACTGTTCTAAAAAAATCCAATTTCTGATTATGAGAATCACAATATCAATAGTACTGGCGCTACTGGTAAACCTGGCGCTGGCGCAAACCAACACCAACTTCTGGCAAGATATTAATGAAAATAATTTAGTACTCCCCAGAGAAGCCAGCAAAGACATTAAAGCGACGCAGTATCGATCTTTAGCGCTTGATTTGGAAGGATTTACTAATATTTTAAGGCAAGCGCCGATGGAATTCACGCGCCAGGCAATACAACATCCGCTTTTAATGACGCTCCCTTTGCCCGATGGTACATTGGAGACCTTTGAGATCGTGGAATCCCCGATTATGGAGTCGGAATTGGCGGTACGCTATCCCCATATCAAAACCTATAAAGGTGTAGCAGTCAGCAATCGCTTGACTACCGTGCGCTTTGGCCTTACTGGTCGCGGGTTTCATGCTTCCATTCAGTCGCCTCAAGGCAATATTTATATTGACCCGCTTATTAAGAATCAAACCCAGTATTATCAAGCATATCATACTCGTGATGCGATTCAAGATGATGATGCAAATCAGCTTAGCTGCGGCGTAACCGACGCGCATAATCAAACACAAGAATCTGATAATGAACCAACAACATTAGATCAACAGCTCTTACAACCTCGCAGTGGTGTGCCGGTTACTTTGCATCGCTATCGATTGGCAGTGGCTACCTCTGGTGAATTTGCGCAGCGTTTTGGCGCTACGACCAAAGCTCAAGTGATGGACGTGGTCGTGAATATTTTGAATATTGCGAATGGCATTTTTGAACGAGATGCGGCGATTCGATTAATGCTTATAAACGGCACAGATAATGTTTTTTACCTCAACACCACAACCGATCCTTTTGTGAATGGGTCGAGTATTACCGATAGTTATGGTCAAGTACCGGCAGTTCTAAACGCCAATATTGGCAGCGACAATTATGATATAGGTCATGGATTTATCGCAGGCTGTGGTGCAGGTGTGGTGGGCATCGGCGGCGGACGTGCTTGCAACAATAACACTAATAATGGCAATTTTAAAGGCTTCGGTGCATCTTGTTTCTTTGATGTGAACACTTCTTCCATAGAGGTTTTTGCGCATGAAGTGGGGCATCAGTTCTCAGCGATGCATACTTTCAGCAATTGTCCGGGCAGTGAAAGTGGACTCGCAAGCGGCTCTGCGTATGAACCCGGAGGCGGCAGCACTGTTATGTCTTACAGCAATGCTTGTGGGGATCAAAATTACCAAACCGATGCCGATAGCTATTTTCACACCAAATCCCTGGAAGAGATTATTTCTTATAGCAGAGTCGGTGCCGGTGCGAGCTGTGCCGTTAAATTACAAACCGATAATAATGAGCCCGAAGTAACACTGGATTATCCTTTCAATTTTTATATCCCGATTAGTACACCTTTTGAATTGACAGCTAAAGCGACCGATGAAAACGGAGATGCCTTGACTTATTGCTGGGAACAATTTGACCTTGGTCCCACCAGCCCCATCGGAATGCCGAGTGGCGATGCGCCTAGTTTTCGTAGTTTCGCGCCAGTATCTTCGCCAACACGCGTGTTTCCTAGGATTCAAAATATTATAAATAATACTTCTACGAATGTAGAGGTACTACCAACTTATGATCGCAATCTGACCTTCCGTTGCACGGTACGCGACAACCATCCTGGGGCAGGTGTTTCGGTTTGGCAACAAGTGAAATTCCGTTCTACCTCATCGGCAGGGCCTTTTTTAGTATTGCATCCAAATGAAGATACCGTGAGGTGGACAGCAGGCAGCTACGCGCAGGTGCGCTGGGATGTAGCCAAAACCAATAACAATTTGGTTAATTGCCAAAGTGTGAATATCAAATTATCCTTGGATGGCGGTCTTACTTATCCAATTATGCTGGTAGAAGCCGCGCCCAATAACGGTTCGGCGATGGTGCCTGTGCCTGGTGTTATGAGCGCCATCGCTCGCATCCGCGTGGAAGCAGCAGATAATATCTTTTTCGATATTTCCAACCAAAATTTCCAGATTCAGGCTGCAACGCAAGCTGCTTATACTTTGAATGTAGCGCCGCGTACCGTTCAAAAGCATTGTTTACCTGCGCCGCTTCAATTCAATATTTCCAGCCAGGCATTTCTCGGTTTTAATAGTCCGATTTCATTAGAAATTATTGACACTTTGCCAGATGACGTGGAAGTTTCGCTTTCCAAAACAAGCATTCTACCTTCAGAAGGAGCAACTTTGACGATTAATTTTACAAAACAAATAGAAGGTATTTTTAATATCCAAGTGAAAGGTACGACCAGCGGCGGCCAAAGCATCAGCATCCCTATTTCATTTTCAACCATTTCCAATGATTTTTCTGCTGCAAAAATGCTGACACCAAACGACGGCCAAGGCGGTATCGTTCTTTCTACGACTTTCCGCTGGAACAAAGTAACAGCAGGCGCCAGGTACGATTTTGAATTAGCTACTAGTCCTGCGTTTGGAGCAACAGTGATTACTTCTGCATTTGGCATACAGGATACTTTTTTTACCCCGACCATCTTTTTTGAAGAAAACCAGCTGTACTTTTGGCGCATCCGCCCTTATAATGAGGATTGCGGCGATACCGGGCAATTTTTAGAACCTTTTGCTTTCCACACAGCTACCGTGCAATGCCAACAAACACAAAGCACCAACGTACCTGTGAATATTTCTGGCTCGGGTTTACCTACGATTAATTCTACCTTGAATGTGACGACCCAAGGCGTCATCAGCGATATCAATATTCCTTTAATCAAAGCGAATTATCAACCTGTAAAGAGCCTGCGCGTCAGTCTTATCAGCCCAGCCGGAACGGAAGTGAATCTATTCGATCAGAATTGTGGAAACACCATTAAACTTGAAACCGGTTTCGATGATGATTCGCCTACCGCGATTATTTGTCCGCCCGATGATAAAATGGTGGTGCGACCGGTGCAAGCGCTTTCAGCGTTTAATGGCGAAAATACTGCCGGCACCTGGACGCTGCGCGTGAAAGTAGTAACAGGGGGCTTTGGCGGTGGTGGCGCGCTCGAAGGTTGGGGGGTAGAATTTTGCAGCACTTTTGCTCCGAAGAATCCTTTCGTTGTAAAAAATGATACTTTGTTTGTACCTCCAGCCCTGACTAACACTTTTACAATCAATGAATTAGAGATACAAGATAGCGATAATACGCCTGCTGAACTCATTTATACTTTAGTCACCTTACCGAAGCACGGTATATTAAAATTGAACGAGGTCAACTTGCAAATCGGAAATACCTTTACACAATTGGATGTCAATAATTTACGCTTGAAATATACGCATAATGGAGACGATAGCATCAATGATGGCTTCACTTTTGTTGTACAAGATGGCACAGGTGGTTTTCTCTCTACGCAACGCGCCAATATTAAGATTGACGAAAATGCGACCGTTGGTACGAATGAAATTTTGAATGAAAAAAATGTGCAATTATTCCCAAATCCCACAAGTGATGTATTGAACATTCGATTGAGTAAAGCGCCAAAAGGCTCGTTAATGCTAAGTATGTACAATGTGCACGGACAGGAATTGCGGCGTCAGCGCTACGATCAGGCAATCAATTTAATGGAGATCAATACTTCCGACTTGGCGAGTGGAATGTATTTTGTTGTTCTGCGCGGTGAAGGCGAAGTGTTTACTCAAAAAGTAAGCGTTCAGAGATAAAATGGGGGTGAAGCAAGAGGTATTAGTGTTCTAATGTCTCTTGTCCCAGCTCTGACTTCCCTATTCTGACATTTAAAAAACACCTAAAATATGAATAATCAAGCACTTACCCAAAATCGATCCAAAATATTCAATCTATTTATCCATATCCTCAAGGCAGGTTTGATCGTCGGTACGCTCGATATTCTGGCGGCCTTTGTCAATTCTTATTTGTCGGCTGACATAAACCCTGAGCGGGTACTCAAGTTCATTGCCAGCGGAATGTACGGGCGAGCGGCTTTTATCGGTGGTATAGAGATGGCGGCTTTAGGCTTGCTTTTTCACTTGTTGATTGCTACATTTTGGGCAGCGCTGTTTTTTTTAATGTATCCAGCCATTTGTCGGATTTCAAAAAACAGAGTTATTAATGGACTTGGCTACGGGATACTTATATGGTTGGTCATGAATTTGGTCGTGCTACCTTACTCCAATACCCCCAAAGGCACGTTCAATGCTACGCAGGTAATCATTGGTGTACTCATCCTAGTAGTGTGTGTAGGTTTACCCTTGTCATTTATGGCGCATCGGCATTACCACAAAATGCAACAGCCTACCTAAGATAAGATTTGCTTAGATAGGCTGTAAAATTCTACCCAATTTTGCGCGCAGCTAATATCTTAAGCTCGACCCTTCAGCATCAGATTCCAATACATAAAAGGCAAGCCGTATTTTTTCAGCAACCACATGCTGTACTGTTCTTTCGAGGTATCTACAAATTTTGTAATAAGCGGATCGCTTTCTCGCTCGTTACCGTATTTAAATTCTGCAAGTAACATTTTGCCATAACCCGTTACAATAGGGCAAGAGGAATAACCCGTATAATCAGGATCAAGCTTGGTATCGTGGCGCATGACATGGAAAAGATTTTCCACTACTACAGGTGCTTGTTTTCGAATAGCCGCGCCGGTTTTGGCTGTCGGTAATGCTGCTGCATCGCCTAAGGAAAAGACATTAGGATAAACTTTATGCTGTAAAGTGTTAATATCCACATTAATCCAGCCTTTATCGGGGCCTTCCTGATAAACTAACTTTGAGTTTTTGATAAAATTAGGTGCAGACTGCGGTGGCGCCAAGTGCATCATATCATAAGGAATCGCTACTTCGGTTTCTGACAAATATTGTTCGCCCATATCCTCTTTCTGATAATACAATTTATCCGGTTCACTGGCATGATCCATAATCATAAAGTATGCTATTTTATTGATAGGATCAATCTTTGTGATTTTATGGAAAAAGCGTAATTGAATTTTCTTTCGATCCACAATTTCCATCAAGGTTTGTTTAAAAGGCTCTGTACCAAAAATCACCGAACCTGGCGTCACAAAAGCGACTTTGGTTTTATTGCGCACACCGCTTTTGAGAAAATATTCTTCCGCCAAATACATAATTTTTTGCGGCGCACCACCACATTTGATAGGCGTAGCCGGTTGCGTGAAAATCGCATTCCCGCCTTTGAAATTTTGCAAAACCTTCCAGGTATGGTCAGGATCGGTATAATTGCTGCAAACACTATCCGTTTGGAGCGCCTCGCGAAGGCCTGGCAGTGCGTCTATATCCATTTGAATACCAGGACACGCAACTAAATAATCATACGTAATTTCCAAACCATCACGTGTAAAGATTTTATTATTGTCGGGATCAACCGTTTCTACCGAATCCTTAATCCACTTGGCACGTCGCGGTATCAAGTCTTCCATATCGCGTTCGGTAGCATCAAAATCAAAAGTACCTGCGCCCACAAGCGTCCAAGCCGGTTGATAATAATGCTTGGAAGCTGGGTCAATGATTGCGATATCCAAATGTTTATCTTTGCGTAGCAATTGCGCTGCGACCGTAATGCCCGCTGTCCCAGCCCCTATAATAACGATTTGATGGTGTTGTTGTGTCATGATGGTGGCAATTTTTGTTTTAAAATCATTGATGTTTTCAAGAAGAATATTCGGGGAATCCACTACAAAATAAAATCATTACAAACCTTTAATTTGTGATGAGTATCACATTTCATAATGACTTTTATCAAAAACATTTCTTTATCAATCAGCCTTTTATCGCTTCTATTTCAAGCAATAATGCTTGATCGGCTACTATCATCTTTCAGGCGGTATGAATTTATTAGACGAAGAGAGTTAGCTGGCAATGCAGGTGAAAAAAAAATCTTTTGAGAGGTCAGAAGCTATGCAAAAAAATAACTGATGGCTGCGGTTTTAATGCCGTTAGTACGGACAGCGCCATGCTACAGGAATGTACAAAACAAAAACTCACAAAAGTTGAGCGTCTTGAAAGTAGATTTAAATAGGCATTTTACTCAACCTTTTCTTCTGGTTTAGATTTTGATTTTTTGGAAAAAACCATCAGCATAATAACTGCCGGAATGCCAATCAAAACGAGCGTTGTGAAAATCATCAGGGCGTTCGCCTGAAACCAATTGATAAGAAACATAGCATAAATGGATTTTAGTGAACGCTCAAATTACAAACTCCTCTTTGTCAAGCTTTATGACTTTCGTCAAAAGGAATGGGTGATTTTTATCAGTGAAGATTTCTACTATTTTTGACAACTTTGGAAGTAACTGGTATTCAAAACATTATGCTATGAAGGCAACCCAGATTGTCAGCGTAAGCCCCGAAAATATTAGTGAACTTGGCCTTTTTTGTATAAAAGACAAAAGCGCTGTGGGCTTTCAAACGAAAGAAAATTGGTTCAAAAACAATTATAAAAGCGGTTTGCGTTTAAAAATTGCTCAAAATGACGCAGGCGAGCAGATGGGTTTTATCGAATATGTTCCAGCAGAGTTTGCATGGCGTCCTATAAAAGCACCGGGCTATCTTTTTATTCATTGTATCATGATCTATCCTAATAAGTTCCGAGATCAAGGCGTGGGTACTGCCCTTTTACAAGCTTGTGAAGAAGATGCCAGGCTGTTGGCTAAAAATGGAATTGCTGTAATGACTAGCAAAGGTACCTGGATTGCAAATGGGCAATTATTTGAAAAAAATGGCTTTACCAAAACAGTTACGCAAGGGCGATTTGATTTGTTGGTAAAAAAATTAAAGTTAGATGCACCCGACCCAACATTCATTGATTGGCAAGAGCAGCAATCAAAATACCAAGGCTGGCATCTGGTATATGCCGATCAGTGCCCCTGGCATGAAAAGGCAGTCCAGGCGCTTCAGGAAAGTGCCGTTGAGTATGGTTTCGAGTTGCAAATCACTAAACTTCACAACCCGCAGGAAGCCCAGCTTGCGCCCTCCGGCTATGGTGTTTTCAGTTTAATCCACAATGGCAAACTGCTCGAAGATCATTACATTAGCAAAACGCGGTTTGAGAATATTCTGCGAAAAGAATTAGCCCATTGATTCTCCATTTTAATGATTAAAAACGCGCTTCTCAATTCAACATTTTGCTTAACTTACACCTGTAAAAGTGCCTATGACAAGACTTTTGCATAGTTTTTACCAGAACTTTAATACTCAGAAATCGAACCACCATGAAAAATCAACTTTCCTGTCTTATTCTATTATTGCTTGCCAATGCATTATTTGCTCAAAAAATTTCGGTCGGCAAAGTGGATGAAGCGCGCTCTACTGGCGATAGCTATTTTGGCAATCGTTTGGACGTGGAACTAAGAGTTTCAGGCGAAGAAGTGCGCAAATACAAGTACGTCAAAGTAAGCGGCTTGAACAAAGCAACCGACGATCAAGGGATTGACCTCATAGATGAGGATGAATTAAGATTTAGCTATCAGCAAATCGAAGAAAATTTTGTCAACCTCAGCATTCGAATGCACAACTCCAGCCGCAAAGCCACTTTAATCAAAGAAATCACTGGCGAAGTCACGCTTTTCAATCCAACCGAAGCTAATGGCGCGGTACTCAAAGTTGCCAATTTTCAAAACAAACCCAACGCCAACCTTCTACCAGCCAAAGCGCCCCTCAAAATGGTGTATTTGGATAAAAAGGCCTACGAAGAATTCCACAAAGCCAATAAAGACAAGACCGAAGCAGAGATGAAAAAACTGCCCGAAGCTACACGCCAGGTAGCTCAAATGCTGCTCGAAGCCTTTGAAGGCTTTTCTTTTATGGGAGAAGATGAAAATCAACTCACTTTCTTATTGGATGGGGATGTTGAAAAACTCGTAGATGTGAAATTTGAAGATGAAAACGGTAAAGCAGTAGAAACGAATGGCAGCTTCACAAGCGGCGGCACACTCAAATCCTATATGTTCAGCACACCACCCAGCCCCAAGTGGAAAATGACCGTACTCGTGGAAACCAGCGGTGCAATCAAAAAAATTCCCTTCGCTTTGAAGGATATTGAATTGCCATAACCTGTATAGAAAGTATTACATCATAATATTCTTGATCTATTGTGATCAAAATTTCATTAATTTCGGCTTCAAATTAATCAGGCGATATTCATGAAAAAATTGTCTATTTTCCTGGGGCAGGAAGTCCTGAACCTATCCGTTGGCTATCTGGCCGGCTTACTCGCATCCAATTTGGTTTCCCGATTTTTCGTCAAAAAGGGCTTGGTCAATCTTTGGGGCTTGGCAGCCAAGCGCGAGGCCCTGAGGAAAGATGATTACGAATGGTTGATGTTTATTAGTTCCTATCTGATCGGGTTGATAGTGCTGTTGGCAGTGCAGTATGCGATGCGCCGATTAAGAGGGCAGCGTCTGGAGACAGAATAAACCTCTGAGAATCAGCTATTTTATCGAGTATGGAAGTGGTCCCACTTGGGCTCGAACCAAGGACCCTCTGATTATGAGTCAGATGCTCTAACCGACTGAGCTATGGGACCAGTAAGGTTTTTTGCTTCACTTGCTTTTCATCCCGTAAACATTCCTGCAAACAAAGCCGTGCAAAAGTACAATTTTTCAGCAAAAATAGTTCAGGATAAAACTCAATTTTTGAGGTTGTGTGAAATACACGGCTCTTACCACTGCTTTGGGCGGCGATGATAATTAAGAAAAATTCGAGTGTTCCCGATGGATAAATGATAAGTTTCTGGAAAGAACTGTGAAACATCAGCCTTGAAGTTAAGAACATCTTGCTTTTAGTTCAGCACTACAAGGTAGCAGTTAGAAACTTCTTAGTCGTAGTAGTACAACTAATCTTTTTTAGTACTGAACTACAATGAAGTAGTTTTTTACTAAAGCAATCAAGTTATTATCTACTATAAATGATGTTTTGAACTCCAATTATGAGGTTCAGAACTACTACCTTTTAGTTCA